>NC_009706.1:2439764-2744735 GCF_000016505.1 Clostridium kluyveri DSM 555 | reverse complement strand
TTAAGATAGCATTTTTGCCTAAAACTTTAAAAGCGTCTATAATAGATACGGCTGTAACGTCAATTGTTTCTTTGGCAATTCTGTATTTATTTGATGTTATTTTAAGGCTTGTAGGATATCAGGTGTCGGATATGAAAGGCATGTATATACTGATATTTATAATAGTATTGATCTTATATCCTCTTGTGATGGGTAAATTTAAATATAAACAGACTATAGGACAAAAATTTAGTTAAATACTAAAATAAGAAGGGGAAGATTGTGAATTGAGAAAGGGTAATGAATATGAATTTTATATAAAAAAACTTAAATTTCCATATATAGGAGTGGCAGAAAAAGATGGAACAACTGTATTTATAAAGAACGTTCTTCCGGGTCAGAAAATAAAAGCTAGGATTAGTAGAAAAAAGAAAAACTATCTGGAAGCTAAAGTAACAGAAATAATTGAAAACGTAAAATATGCAGAAAAGGTATCATGCCCACACTTCTCCCTTTGTGGTGGCTGTGTTTCTCAATTTATACCCTATGATAAACAAATTGAGCTAAAAGAACAGCAGGTTTTGGATTTGTTTCATTCTGCAGATATTAGGGACTTTAAATTTTTAGGAATAGAAAAAAGTCCTGAAGAATTTGAATACAGGAATAAGATGGAATTTTCCTTTGGCGATGAAGAAAAAGACGGTGAGCTTACACTTGGAATGCATGTGAAGGGAAAGGGATTTAGCATTGTAAATGTGGATGAATGTAAAATAGTTGATAAGGATTTCACATTGGTGTTAGATAGGGTTGTAAAATATTTCAGAAAAATGAAATTACCTTATTATAGAGTGAGAAGTCACAATGGATATTTAAGAAATCTGGTACTTAGAAAGGGAAAAAATACAGGAGAACTTCTGATAAATATTGTGACTACTTCTCAGATTGAATTTGATTTTAGTGAAATCACTGAAATTCTAAAGGGTTTAGAATATAAAGGTAAGTTATCAGGTATAGTTCATACTATAAATGACAGTCTATCGGATGTAGTTCAGATAGATAAACTGGAAGTTTTATATGGCAGAGATTATATTATGGAAGAAATTCTAGGCTTGAAATTTAAAATATCGCCTAAAACCTTTTTTCAGACTAATTCTAAGGGAGCAGAAAAGCTATATGGTATAGTTAAAGAGTTTTTAGGGGATGTTTCTTTAAAGACAGTTTTCGATTTATACTGCGGCACCGGAACTATATCACAGATAGTGGCCTCTAGTGCAAAAAAAGTAATAGGAGTGGAACTTGTAGAGGAAGCAGTAAAATCTGCAAATGAAAATGCCTGTTTAAACGAAATAGAAAACTGCAAATTTATAGCTGGAGATGTGGCAAAGGTAGTAAAAACGCTAAATGATAAACCGGATTTAATAATACTAGATCCACCAAGACCTGGAATCCATCCTAAAGCATTGAGACAAATTATTGATTTTAATGTAAATGAAATAATCTATGTATCCTGTAACCCTAAGACCTTAGTTGAAGATTTAAAGGTGTTAATAGATGGAGGTTACAGGATAGATAAAGTAAAGCTTATGGATATGTTTCCGCATACTAGTCACGTTGAGTGTGTTGCCTTGATGTCTAGGGTGGAGAAATAGGACTATTCAAAACACTGATAAATAAAGGGTTTCCAAGGTTGAAAGATTTTCTGCCTAATGTCTGGCAGTACCTTTTAACCTCGGGAATCCTTATTTTTATTTATTGAGGAAACAGGTCGACTGTATAATAGTGCGTGGGGTTGTGTTGACAGATTAGATAACTTCGTGGGGGTGTGGAGATAGGATGGATGTGGCTTTCTTGAGAAGTTGTTTAAATTCTAATATCGAGGTGATGTTATGTTAAATAGAATGTTAAAAGCAAGTGCAAGGTTATTTTTACGAAAATAAAAAAGTAAGCACTACGTATCAATATTGAAATATACGGACGAAAATGAAAAAAGGGGGTTGATAATTCAAATTAATAGTGCTATAATTTCCGTATAATATTAAGATAAAAGGTGATTGCAATGCGTGGTGGAAATCGACTCGGTGCAGGAAGGAAGGTTATTCCTGAGTCAGAAAAAAAGAAAAGAAAAAGCGTGTATATTACAGATAAACTTTACACTAGAATTATGGATACTGACATCGAAAATTGCAATAATTTCAGTCAAAAATGTATGGCATTGATTGAATTAGCAATGGAAAATCTAAATAAGAACAATCAAGAGCATAGTGTGAAAAGGAACAATATATTGATGGTGAGAGAATCCAAATCTACATACAACAAAACGAATAATAATTTTGAAAAACAAAACCTTGGAATAAAATTGACATTTATTGATTTATTCGCTGGTATTGGAGGAATTAGATTAGGATTTGAAGACAAATATACGAAATGTGTATTTAGTTCTGAATGGGATAAATATGCAGCTCAAACGTATGAAGCTAATTATGGTGAGAAGCCTCATGGTGATATTACAAAAATCAACGAAAATGATATTCCAGATCACGATGTTTTATTGGCTGGATTTCCTTGTCAGCCGTTTAGCAATATAGGCAAGCGTGAAGGTTTTGCTCATGAAACGCAAGGAACATTATTTTTCGATGTTCTTAGGATCCTAAAGAAAAAGCAACCTAAGATGTTTTTGTTAGAAAATGTAAAAGGGCTTTTAACAAATGATAATGGGAATACATTTCGAGTCATTTTAGACAATCTTAAGAGTCTAGGATATTCCGTTTTTTATGAAGTTATGGATGCACAAAATTTTGGGCTTCCACAAAGACGTGAACGTATTGTAATTGTGGGATTTCATCCTGATTTAGGCATTAATGATTTTTCATTTCCTAAAGGTAATCCTGACAATAAGGTTCCAATTAATGCTATTTTAGAGCATAATCCTACAGGGTATTCAATTTCCAAGCGTTTGCAAGAAAGTTACTTATTTAAAAAGGATGATGGGAAGCCACAGATTGTTGATTTTGATAGCACTATACAAGTTAACACTTTAGTAGCTAGTTATCACAAAATACAGCGTCTTACAGGAACATTTGTAAAAGACGGAGAAACAGGGCTTCGATTATTCAGCGAATTAGAACTGAAACGTTTGATGGGTTTCCCTGATGATTTTAAAGTTCCTGTGTCAAGAACACAAATGTATAGGCAGTTTGGAAATTCTGTTGCTGTTCCCATGATTAAAGCTGTTGCAGAAGCAATGAAAGAGCGACTTTTGTTGGCTGAAATGCAGGATATTGAAAAAATAAAAACTATAGCTTTATAACTAATATAGAGACTAATATCAGCAAGTATAGTTTGCTAGTATTAGTCTTTTGCTTTAATTGTTTGAAAAACCTTTAATCTGTATTTTTTGACCACGCTTTTTGCTTGGATAAGTCCATTTAAAAGGAGTTCCAAATTGTCCTTTTCCACTATATTCTTCGATGTAATGTTTAATATAATCATCACGATTCCAAACAGCAAATTTATTTGTAAATATAATTAAATCTACCATTTGTATCTTGTCATTGACTAAAGGGCTATGTAAACCAAAAATGAAGAATTCAATAAGTTCTCTATTATACAATTTTAAGTTTTCCTCTAAAATTTTATCTGAGTTAGGATGCTCTGCAATTAATTTTTTTTTGCTACCGACTTTTTCAAAATGTATAAGTGCTTGCGATAGTGGGTCGCTTTCCGATAATTTTAATGCAGAAATCAAATCCGAAACACTACCTTCATGTATAGTGACAGTTTTTTCACGAGTGTTTTTTATACTGATATTCCTAATTAATTCTTTTGTATTTGTTTTGATTGTAACTGATACATCTGTTTTCGGTTTTCCCCTATTGGATAATAGAGGAATATCATTTGTAGCGGTAACTTCAAGTATCTTATCAAAGCCTTCCTTTAGATCAATTTTTTCAAGGATCTCTTTGTATATCTTGTATGTTGATGATTTGATGGTTTGTTGAGCGTTTTGATAATCATTCCATAATGCTTTATTTTTCAAATCATTAAGCAGGTTAACAATACTGGTTTCAGCATCATTACCAAGCACATTAGCACGTAAGCCCTGCGCTATGTTTTGAGATGCCTTTTCTACAATTTTTTGCCGCAATTCATTAACGGTTAAAACATCAGTTAAAAAGGAAGTATATGTTGTTCCGTTTATTTTTACGGAGTAGTTTCTTTTCTTTTTCATTTCAGCTGAAGATATAGAATCTGGAACAACAACATAAATATTTTTTACTTTCTCATCGATAAGCCTGATGTTTTGTGCAAAAAATTCTGTACCGTATATACGTTCCCTTATAGAGTTAGTTGATTTTATTAACCATTGTTCATTATCAAAGTCAGTAAATTGAACAAGAAAATCCATTTTAAATTGCTTTTCTTGATTTGGGTAACCTATAGAGTACCCTTCTTCAATTTCTATATTAATCCCTAATTCATTTTTAAGATTATTTAGCATTTCTGATACAAGAATTTTGGCTTGTTTACCAGATTCATTTTTGATTTGATTGTCTTTATTCATAGTTATAACTTTTCCCCCATCTACAAATCCCCTATTTAGTGTTTTGGTGAAAGATACTATTTTCTAACAATTTCCATAATATCAGCAATATCACAGTCAAGAGCCTTACATACTTTTATTAAAATGTCAGTATTAACATTTTCATTTTTACCAAGCTTAGCCATTGAGGCTGTACTAATGCCGGCTGCTTCCCTCAGATCCTTTTTCTTCATGTCTCTATCAATAAGAAGTTTCCATAGTTTTTTATAACTTATGGACATATTATCACCTCGCCTTAGTACCTAGACCAAGTTAATAAATAAAGTTTATCACAAAATTAGCGAAGCAACAATTAAAATTCACAAACACAAAATAAATATCGAGATGACCATAATATATGCTATAATTTACCTATGAACTAATGTTTGAATAGTAAAAATCCTTAAAGATATTAATTTCATATGGGGCGAGGAGGGAGTGCCTTGGCGGGTAATCGTTCTTTTAAAGATTATGTGGCTGATAGATTCTATAATGAGATATTTTCTGCCATACAAACCTATGCAACGGATAATTGTGAAGATTTAGACTTACGGTTATACAGGGTTCGAAACATCGGCGGAATAGAATTGTCAGATGTAGAAGTTAAGTTTGTGTCAGTTAATGACTTACCGGACATGAAAATAGAATTTGATGTTGCTGTTGAAGCTGAATTCGAAGTCCGTGAATCAAATCATCGTTATGATGAATCAGAAAATTGTCGGCAATGGTTTATGCTGGAATGCTCAGGAGATTTGGATTGCAATTTGGATGATTTTTCAATCTCTAGTATAACTGAGTATACTAGCAAAAATAAGCAACCGAAACCTATGTCAGACTCCCTTGTCCCTATCATTCATAAGGAACAACTAGAATCTGTTGCCACAGACTTCCTTAGAAGACATTACCCTGAAGCATTAAAAAACCCAATGGCAGTTGAGCCACAGGTGTTGGCAGAAAAAATGGGCCTTACAGTAGAAATGAGAGAGATTACAAAGGATTTCTCTGTTTTTGGGCAGATATACTTTCACGACTGTGATGCAGAGTTTTATGATGAAGATAGCGATGAAATGGTACAGACCCATGTGAGTGGCCGTACAATAATCGTGGATCCTAAAGCTTACTTCCTTCGTAACCTGGGATCAGTCAATAATACTATTGTGCATGAGTGTGTTCATTGGGATCAACATAGAAAAGCATTTGAATTGGAACGGTTATATAATAGTAGTGCCACACGAATCAAGTGTCAGGTAGTTGGGGGTATAAAAGACAATACCAGAGATGCAACTGACTGGATGGAATGGCAGGCGAATGCCCTCGCTCCAAAGATACAAATGCCACTTGCCATGTTTAAAACCCAAGCGTTCAAATTTATTAAGCAATTCAGTTCAGAACTGGGAACATCTGAACTTATAGATGTAATGGAACCAGTTATTGACGCCTTAGCAACGTTCTTCAGCGTATCTCGGGCAGCAGCTAAAATCCGAATGATTGATGCTGGATATGAGGAAGCAATCGGAACTTTTACTTATATAGATGGTCGCTACGTCAAGCCGCATAGATTTAAGAAGGGTGTGCTTGAAAGAAATCAGACCTTTTCTATAGGTGCAGAGGATGCTGCTATCCAAAGCATAACCAATCCAGAAATGTCCGCTTTAGTTAGGGATGGAAGTTATATATATGTGGATTCCCACTTTGTGCTAAATCATCCGAAATATTTAACACAAGATATATTCGGACAAACGGTACTTACAGACTACGCACGAACCCATATGGAAGAGTGCTGCTTGGTTTTCGAGTTATCAGTCAAATCTGGGTGTAGGGAAAGATACTATACTGAATGTTTCCTCAACCGTGATAAGACATCAAATATAGATTTTGATATAAAGTATTGTAATGGTTTTGAGTATGCGGCTCCAGAAAAGAAGGCCCAATTACTAGCCGAAACAATAGCGGAAGAAATGCGAATCTATAATGAATTGCCAAATAGCTATACCAGCTCTCTCAAAATAGTACGTGAGTGGAAAAAAGTAACTTATAAAGAATTAGCAGAGAAAATATTGGTCAACGAGCGTACCATAAGACGAATCGTTAATGGTGAGGAACCGGGATCTATTAATTCCATAGTATTGATTTGCCTTGGACTTCATCTACCGCCAAATATTAGCAGTCATATAATTCGCAACTCACCATTTTCATTGAACTTCAATAACAATAGTCATATTTGGTATAACTTTGCATTGACTCACCTATATGCAAAATCGATGGATGAGATTAGAACGTTTTTACAGGAACATGGCGCAGAGCCATTATAAAATTCAATAATATTTTTGAAAAAGCGGACACAGGATGTCCGCTTTTTAGTTATTAACTAAGTAAGCCATACATGAATCCTTTTAAGGGTTTGTGTATGGCTTTTTTTATTGTTGTTTTTAGGTGTTTTTGTTGGGAAAAGCGTCATTTTGAGCCTGAAATTAACGGGCATGAGGTGTCCGCCAAGGCTGTCCAATTCTCACCTACAATAATGATAGATGAAGGAAAGGTCCTTCGTAGTTAGCAAGAATTAGACCATTCCTCGTCTACAAAAAAATATCAAATGCCTGATTTGCAATAAGGGCAAAGGATACATATTGCTACGTTTCAGTCCGTTTAGGATTGTTATACGTTGCAATAGAAGTACCTTACCTTGTTGCGCTCATTTTCAGGACAAAGGGTCTGTGTACTTCGAGGCACAGACCTATTTTTGTATCCTTTGCCGCCAATGCAGTCCGACGGAAAGGATGCAAAATGAAAATTAGAATTATGTACGACAACAAACCTACCTATTTGGAGGTACCAGACGAGGATTGCACTGTAATGATTGATATGGACTATGAGGACAGGCTGTCCTGTGCCGAAGATAAGGAAACTGTAACTCGTCGTTCGCCACAGGAGATTATGGACGAGCGTTTTAACAAGCCCGAGTACAATAACTGGCATAAATTTGACAGACACAGAGGGATGCCAAAAAAGCCCTTCCGCAAGGACGATGAATCTGAGGATGCAACGGATCATATGGACTATTTCCCTGATAACACCGATGAAGTGGCTCGGGATAAAAAAGAAGAGTATGAATACATCTGTGAAATTATCCGCAAGAACCTCAAGGAAAAACAAGCAGAGTTACTAATTGCTATATTCCTAGATGGTGTATCTGTAACGGAGTATGCAGAGCGTGAGGGTGTTAGTAAAAGTGCCATTTCACACCGTTTAGATACAGCCAAGAAGAATTTCAAAAAAGTTTTTCCAGAATCCTCAACTTTCCCCTCTTGCCACGGCTAATAGGTAGAGGGCAGCACATAAACGCTCTCGGAAAGAGGTGAAGAACATGAAACACAACTTGAAAATCAGTGTTTCAAAAACTCCACAGACTGGCGGGATTGTTTCCTGTCGTAATGTCACCATAAGGGAGCGTTTCCTCCGTTTCTTACTTGGTGATAAGCAGAAACTGACTATCCTTGTTCCGGGTGACACCGTACAGGAACTCGCCATTAGTGAGATTAAGGAGGGAGGATTAAACCATGAGCAAAATCAAACTACTTCTTGATGTGGTTTCTGATATGCGTTCTTTGGCAGACAGCATACAAGCGGTTGCTGATGCAATGGCGGGCAATGAACCTGTCGAAGCAAAAGAACCGACTACACCTGTAAAAGAACCTGCGCCAAAGAAAAAGGAGATCACACTGGAGGAAGTCAGAGCAAAACTTGCTGAAAAGAGTCAAGCCGGTCTTACTGCCCAAGTGAGGGAAATCATCCAAAAATACGGTGGCTCTAAATTAAGCGAAGTTGACCCAAAACATTATACAGATATGTTGAAAGATGCGGAGGTACTAGGTAATGAGTGATCACGCAGTACTTTCCGCATCAGGGTCCCATAGGTGGCTTAATTGTCTACCATCTGCAAGATTGGAACTGGAATTTGAAAATAGCGAATCCAATGCGGCCGCTGAAGGTACAGCCGCCCATGCTCTATGTGAACATAAACTCAAAAAAGCACTTCACATGAGGAGTAAGCGTCCTGTCTCGGCTTATAACACCGATGAGATGGAAGAACACAGCGATGCCTATGTGGAATTTGTAATGGAGCAGTTTGAACTGGCAAGGCAAAGCTGTACGGACCCGCTAATACTTATTGAACAACGTCTTGATTTTTCCTGCTATGTGCCGCAGGGGTTCGGAACTGGTGACTGCATCATTATTGGAGATAAAAAGCTTCATATTATTGATTTTAAGTACGGCATGGGTGTGTTGGTAGATGCGGTGGATAATCCGCAGATGAAATTGTATGCCCTTGGTGCTTTGGAAATCTACGATAGTTTGTACGACATCGAGGAGGTTTCCATGACCATCTTCCAACCCCGCAGGGAAAATGTCAGTACATGGACAATCCCGGTAAAGGAATTAAAAGACTGGGCAGAAAATGAACTGAAGCCAAAGGCGAAGAAGGCCTACGAAGGCGAAGGTGACTATCTTCCAGGTGAATGGTGTACTTTCTGTCGAGCGGCTGTTAAATGCCGTGCAAGAGCAGAAGAAAAGCTGAAATTAGCACAGATGGAATTTAAACTGCCACCCCTGCTTACGGACTCTGAAATTGAAGAAGTTCTTTCTAAACTGTCCGACCTTACAAAGTGGGCAAATGAAATTATAGCTTATGCCACGGATGCTGCTGTTAATCACGGGAAAGAGTGGCACGGTTTTAAGGTAGTAGAGGGCAGATCTGTTCGCAAATATAAAGACGAAGAAGCTGTGGCTGAAGCAGCCAAGGCAAACGGCTATAAAGATATCTACCGTCAGAGTCTCATTACCCTTACAGAAATGCAGAAGCTGATGGGCAAAAAGAAATTTGAGCAAATTCTCGGTGGTCTCATACATAAACCACCGGGCAAGCCAACGCTGGTTCCAAATTCGGATAAGCGGCCAGCTATGAATATATCAAATGTAAAAAACGAATTTAATGAAATTACGGAGGGATAGGAATATGAATAATCAAAACAGAACGAAGGTTGTTACAAGCGTCAACACACGTCTTAGCTACTTTCACGGCTGGGAGCCCGTATCCATCAATGGTGGGGCAGAAAAGTATAGTGTATCGGTATTGATTCCTAAATCGGATAAGGAAACCATTAATGCCATCAATGCAGCAGTTGATGCAGCTATTGAAGAGGGCATTGCAAAGTTTGGCGGTAAAAAACCAAATAAGGCTGCTATCAAGCTGCCGCTTCGAGATGGTGATGTAGAACGAGATGATGAGGCTTATAAAGGACATTATTTTGTAAATGCCAACAGCACTACTCCGCCTCAGATTGTAGATAAAGCAGTCAAGCCTATTCTGGATCGCAATGAGGTATACAGTGGTTGCTATGCAAGAGTGTCACTTAATTTCTATGCTTTCAATTCTAATGGGAACAAGGGTGTGGCCTGCGGACTTGGTAACATCCAGAAGATTAGAGACGGAGAGCCTTTAGGCAGCAGAACCACAGCGGCTGATGATTTCACCACAATTGAAGATGATGATTTCCTAGCATAACAGCTAAAGTATGAATACAAACGGGGTGGTGGAAGTTGTTCTTCTGTCACCTCGTTTGCATTGGAAAGGGTGTAATACATGAATTCTATATCTATTGATATTGAGACATTTAGTAGTGCCAATCTTCAAAAATGTGGAGTCTACCGTTATGCCGAGAGTGATGATTTTGAAATTCTGTTGTTTGGTTATTCGGTTGATGGCGGTGCAGTTCAGGTGGTCGATCTTGCCTGTGGAGAGAAAATCCCAAATGAAATAATCAATGCCCTTATGGATAATTCCGTTACCAAATGGGCCTTTAATGCTATGTTTGAGCGTGTTTGCTTATCAAAATGGCTTAACCTTACTGATTATCTTGACCCTACATCCTGGAAATGTTCAATGGTATGGTCGGCTTATATGGGACTTCCGCTTTCTCTTGAGGGTGTCGGTGCAGTTTTAGGATTGGAAAAACAAAAATTGACGGAAGGCAAAGACCTTATTAAATATTTCTGTACACCGTGCTCCCCCACTAAATCAAACGGAGGACGAGTTCGCAATCTACCGAAACACGACATGGATAAATGGGAGCGATTTAAAGCATATAACATCCGTGATGTGGAAGCCGAGATGTCAATACAGCAGAGACTATCTAAATTCCCGATTCCAGAGAATATATGGTCAGAATATCATCTTGACCAGAAAATCAATGATCGTGGTATCGCTATTGACATGGCTTTTGTAAAACAAGCCGTCAAGATGGATGAACAGTCGCGGGAAAAGCTAATGGCTTTAATGCAGGATATAACTAATTTGGAGAATCCAAACTCTATACAACAAATGAAAGAATGGCTTGCTGATAACGGATTGGAAACAGATAGTCTTGGTAAAAAAGCAGTTGCTGAGATGTTAAAGACAGCACCTGAACCACTAGGCACCGTTTTGGAACTTCGTCAGCAGCTTGCAAAATCATCGATAAAAAAATACACAGCAATGGAGAATGCAGTATGTAATGATGGTCGTGCAAGAGGAATGTTTCAGTTTTATGGAGCAAACAGAACTGGTAGGTTTTCGGGCAGGCTTATTCAACTGCAAAATCTCCCTCAAAACCATATGCCTGATTTGGAACAGGCTCGTGCCTTAGTTCGTAGCGGAAACTTTGATGCTCTTACCTTAATTTATGATTCTATCCCGGAGGTGCTGTCGGAACTTATCCGTACTGCTTTTGTACCGCAGGAGGGCATGAAGTTTATAGTTGCAGATTTTTCAGCGATTGAAGCTCGCGTTATCGCCTGGCTTGCGGGAGAAAAATGGAGAATAGATGTATTCCAAAATGGCGGTGACATTTACTGTGCAAGTGCATCTCAGATGTTTAATGTACCTGTGGAGAAAAACGGTGTTAATGGACATCTTCGTCAGAAGGGAAAAATTGCTGAATTAGCCCTAGGTTACGGTGGATCTGTTGGAGCATTGAAATCAATGGGTGCTTTGGAGATGGGAATTGAAGAAGAGGAACTTCAACCTCTTGTAACGGCTTGGAGACAATCCAATCCCAATATTACAAAACTATGGTGGGATGTTGACCACGCTGTAAAAACCTGCGTTAAGCAGAAAATTCCTACAGAAACACACGGCATTAAATTTATATATCAAAGTGGGATGCTCTTTATTGTCCTTCCTTCCGGCAGGCGGCTTTCCTATGTAAAACCTCGTATGGGAGAGAATGTATTTGGTGGTGAGTCAGTTACTTATGAAGGGGTTGGTGGGACAAAGAAATGGGAAAGAATCGAAAGCTACGGTCCAAAATTTGTAGAGAATATTGTCCAGGCAATCAGTCGTGACATCTTGTGCCACGCCATGCAGACGTTAAAGAATTGTTCCATTGTGGCTCATGTGCACGATGAAATTATAATCGAAGCGGACATGAGGATGTCACTTTCTACTATTTGTGAACAAATGGCTAGAACCCCAACATGGGCAAATGGTCTGTTACTTAGTGCTGATGGCTATGAGTGTCAGTTTTATCAAAAAGATTAAATATATTTTTTCAAAATCCTCAACATTCATTACCTCCTGTGGCTATTAGGTAGAGGGGTTTCCTCTCTGACTATATTACAGGAGGTAATTCGTATGGACGAATTAGTAAGAATCAACTATGAAAAAGACCGCCCCACAGTACTTGGCCGTGATTTACATGCGGTTTTGGAAGTGAAAACACCCTATGATAAATGGTTTCCAAGAATGTGTGAGTATGGATTTGTGGAGGGTACGGACTTTTCGACATTTCTGTCGGAAAGTACAGGTGGAAGACCAGCTGTGGACCATCAAATAACAATTGATATGGCAAAAGAGCTATGCATGATACAGCGTACTCCAAAAGGAAAACAATGCCGCGGGTACTTTCTTGAAATTGAAAGACGATGGAACTCTCCAGAAGCAATCATGGCAAGGGCATTACAGTTTGCCAATCAGCAACTAAATCAAGTAAGGAATCAAAATAAATTACTTGAAGGTACGATTGCTGTTCAGAATCAGCAGATTGCGGAAATGAAACCGAAAGTCTCCTATTATGATGTAGTTCTAAATTGCAAAGACCTCATTTCTACATCAGCAATTGCCAAAGATTACGGCAAGTCAGCTATTTGGATGAACCGCTACCTTAATAAAAAGGGCGTCCAATTTAAACAAGGCGGCATTTGGCTTTTATATCAGAAGTATGCGGAAAAAGGTTACACCAGCACTAAGACTCATAGCTACCTTGGCAGTAATGGGCAACAGCATACAAAGGTCCATACATATTGGACACAAAAAGGCAGACTCTTCATTTACGAACTGATGAAGGCAGACGGTATTTTGCCACAGATAGAAATGGAGGGTGTGTAATGGGAATCAACAAATTCAATCACGAAGGATACCATGACCCAACTCCCCATGAAGCACTGACCAACATAATGAAAAAGGAAAAGGTAGAGAAAAAATCTGCCTTTAAGCCGCTTGTATATATCTGTTCTCCCTATTCCGGTGATGTAGAAGGAAACATTAAAAAGGCTCGCAGTTTTTGCAGGTTTGCCTTAGACCAAAACTGTATTCCAATTGCTCCCCATCTTATGTTTCCGCAGTTTATGGATGATGAAAACCCAGAGGAACGGGAGCTTGCCATATTTATGGACATCGTACTTATGGGTAAATGCTCCGAGGTGTGGGTGCTGGGCAATACCATCTCAAGCGGTATGGCGAGGGAAATTGAAGTAGCCAAAAAACGCAGACAAACGGTCAGATATTTTAGTCCGGAGCATGAGGAGGTTGAAAGCTTATGAAAATTGCAGTGGGCAATAGCCGGATGGATAGGAAATGGAAAAACAAAGATATCTCCTGGGTGGATTTTTGCTCCCGTGTAAAGACGACGCAACGTACTACAGAAACGGTAGAAGAATATCGGAAACTTAAAAAAGGTCAACAAGATGATATCAAAGACGTGGGTGGCTTTGTCGGAGGACATTTAAAAGAAGGAAGGCGAAAGAAGGGCAATGTTCTATGTCGCTCTTTGCTTACCCTTGATATGGATTACGGTAGACCGGATATTTGGGAGCAAATCAGTATGCTTTTCGACTACAAATGCTGTGTTTACTCCACTCATAAACATACACCAGAAAATCCGAGACTCAGACTTATCGTTCCCCTTGCTCGTGAGATCAGTGAAGAAGAATATGCAGCCGTTGGACGTATGGTGGCAAAAGAAATCGGTATTGACCTTTTCGATGATACGACATATGAAGCTCATCGCCTTATGTATTGGCCATCTACTTCCTCTAATGGTGAATTTGTCTACGAAGAGCAGGATGGAGCATTACTTGACCCGGATGTTTATCTTTCAAAATATGAAAACTGGCGAGATACATCAACTTGGCCCGTATCAAGCAGGCAGTCTGAAGTTATTAATCGCAGTCTTAAAGAACAAGCCGATCCGCTTTTAAAGGAAGGTGTAGTAGGTACTTTCTGTCGTGCCTATTCCGTTCGTGAAGCAATTGAGAAATTTTTAGGTGCAGTTTATGAACCATCTGCCATGGAAGGGCGCTATGACTATATTCCAGCTGACAGTAGTGCGGGTGTGATTATCTATGATGATAAATTTGCATACAGCCACCATGCCACCGACCCAGCAAGCGGCCTGCTCCTTAATGCTTTTGACCTTGTTCGTATTCATAAATTCGGCTCTTTAGATGATAGAGCTTCCACGACTACGGCTCCTGGTAGGATGCCGTCTTTTGTGGCAATGTGCGAGTTTGCTATAAAAGATGAAGCGGTAAAAGCTGAGTTCGCAAAGGAAAGACAGGCTCAGGCTGAAGATGAGTTTAGTGATGAGGATTGGCAGACAGCTTTGGAATTGGATAAGCAAGGCCGAATAAAAGACACGCTAGACAACATCGTTTTAATTATTCGTCATGACAAGGAATTACAGCATATAGCTTTTAATTGCCACCGTGATGGTATTGATGCCAAAGGTGGCCTGCCTTGGGAACAGATCAAGATGGGTTGGAATGATTCAGATAATGCACTTCTTAAAGTGTATTTAAGCAGCAAATACGGAGTCTATTCACCTACCAAGACCAAGGATGCTGTGTTAGCAGTAGCATCAGAACGAGCATACCATCCTGTTAAGGAGTACCTAGACTCCCTGCCAAAATGGGATGGTATTAGCCGAGTAGAAAATCTATTAATTGATTATTTCGGTGCAACAGATAATTCCTACACAAAAGCGGTGATTCGCAAAACGATGGTTGCAGCGGTAGCCCGTATTTATAGACCAGGTACAAAGTTTGATAGTGTTCTAATCTTAAACGGTCCTCAAGGTATCGGTAAGTCAACCTTCTTTGCGAAGCTTGCAGGGGATTGGTTTTCAGATAGTTTGACCATTACGGACATGAAAGATAAATCAGGTGCTGAGAAACTTCAGGGATATTGGTTACTGGAACTAGGAGAGCTTGCTGGAATGCGTAAGACGGATGTGGAGGTTGTAAAGTCCTTTATTTCAAGGGCGGATGATAAGTACCGTGCCAGTTATGGGGTCAACGTCGAAAGCCATCCCCGTCAATGCGTAATTGTAGGTTCTACCAATGCAGAAAGCGGATTTCTTCGGGATATTACAGGCAACCGCAGATTCTGGCCAGTCCGTATTAGCGGAAACAGTAAAAAGAAAGCTTGGCAGATGACCAAAGAGGAAGTACAGCAGATTTGGGCAGAGACACTAGAGCTTTATGAGAAGGGCGAAAAACTCTACCTGGAAGGTGATGATGTATCCATGGCAACTAGTGAACAGGCAGATGCTATGGAAACAGATGAACGAGAAGGACTGGTTCGTACTTACTTGGATACGCTCTTGCCGGATGATTGGGACACGATGTCTTTGTACGAGCGTAGAAATTTCCTTGGCGGTAGCGAATTTGGCGGCGGCACCCGGGTTGGAACAGTACAAAGAACCCTTGTCTGCAATATGGAGATTTGGTGTGAGTGTTTCGGTAAAGAGGCATCCATGCTAAAGCCTTCAGATTCCTATGCCATCGGTGCCATTATGAGAAAGATCAGTGAGTGGAACAAGTACACTGGGAACAAGAATGGTGTTGTGACGTTTCCTGTCTACGGAAAGCAACGAGCTTATTCCCGAGTCGAGGAACAACGCTAAGTTGTACCTTACCTTGTTCCCATACTTGTTCTTTCCCTAAAGTTAGTAATGATAAGGAAAATCAACGGTTCTTAACAAGTGGAACAAGAAGTAACCTATTTATTTATAAATAGTAAAAAGAAGTAATAGTAGCCTGTTCGTACACGCATACACGCGCGTATAGGAAAATTGGTTCAAAGTTGTTTTCTTGTTCCGGCCTTTTTATATGGGAGGTATTTATGCTTGAAAAATATATCGAAAAGAAACTGGTGGCTGAGGTAAAAAAGATGGGAGGCATCGCTGCGAAGTTTGTTAGCCCAGGTTTAGATGGAATGCCAGACCGCCTAGTGCTTTTACCGCATGGGAAGATGGCATTTGTGGAATTAAAGGCTCCCGGAAAGAAACCTCGCCTGTTACAGATTAGAAGAATAAAGCAATTACAGAAGTTAGGCTTTGCCTGCTATGTCATTGATGATGTTAAGCAGATTGGAGGGATACTCGGTGAAATACAATCCTCATAAATATCAGACCTATGCAACGAACTTCATTCTAGAGCATCCCATTGCTGCGGTGTTTTTAGAAATGGGTCTTGGCAAAAGCGTCATTACTCTAACTGCTATATTCGACCTTTGTCTTGATAGTTTTGAAATTGGAAAGGTTCTGGTCATTGCCCCACTTCGAGTAGCTAGGGATACTTGGCCAGCTGAGATAAATAAGTGGGAGCATTTAAAAGGACTGGAGTTTTCGGTAGCCATCGGAACAGAACAGGAGCGGTTGGCAGCTCTTAGGAAACCTGCAAGTGTCTATCTTATAAATAGAGAAAATGTTGACTGGTTGGTAAACAAAAGTGGCATCCCTTTTGATTATGACATGGTGGTCATCGATGAACTATCATCCTTTAAGTCCTATGGTGCCAAAAGATTTAAAAGTCTACTAAAAGTCAGACCAAGGGCAAAACGGATTGTGGGTCTTACGGGTACACCATCGAGTAATGGATTAATGGATTTGTGGGCAGAGTTTCGTATTCTTGACATGGGTAAAAGACTCGGCAGGTACATAACTCACTACCGCAATTCCTTCTTTACACCAGATAAACGTAATCAGCAAATCGTATTTTCATATAAACCATTGCCAGGTGCTGAAGATGCCATATATCGGCTCATTTCGGATATCACCATTTCCATGAAATCAGTGGATTTTCTGAAAATGCCAGAGTGCATGATCAATGAAGTGCCTGTGTATCTAAATGACAAGGAACAATCCGTATATGATCACTTTCGTGAAGAGATGGTTTTTGAATTTGCTGATGAGGAAATAGATGCCATGAATGCAGCAGTCCTTTCAGGAAAACTTCTGCAAATGGCAAACGGTGCGATCTATGATGATGATAAAAACACTCATATTATCCACGACCGCAAGTTAGATGCTCTTGAGGATTTAATTGAAGGTGCTAACGGAAAACCTGTGCTTATTGCCTATTGGTATAATCACGATTTAGAGCGTATTAAGGCAAAATTCAATGTCAGAGAAATTAAAACTTCCAAGGATATCAAGGATTGGAACAACGGAGATATTTCTGTAGCGGTTATTCATCCTGCATCAGCGGGACACGGTCTCAACTTACAAAGTGGAGGTTCAACGCTTATCTGGTTTGGACTTACTTGGAGTCTAGAACTCTATCAGCAAACAAATGCGAGACTTTGGAGACAAGGTCAAAATGAGACAGTGGTTATTCATCACATTATTACTAAAGGCACGATTGATGAAGATGTTATGAATGCCTTGAGACGAAAGGAAAAGACACAATCCGATCTTATTAATGCGGTCAAAGCAAATCTTGGGAAAGCGAGGGATGCTGTATGATGGATGCATTTGAAAAACTGGCAAATGCCATTATTCTACAGGCAGTAAAGGATTATCGTTTTGCACTGAAAAGACTAGCAAAACACCCTCGCAATGATTCTGCTTTATATACGAAACGTGAGGTGGAGTGCTTCTTTCATTCTGAATTGTTCAATGTCCTTACCTCTCTAAACCCTGACATGCTAATTCAACAGCTACAAGAGGAGGTGGTGCGATGATGACAGCTAAGGAATTCTTAAAACAAGCTTATCGCCTGAATGAATTGATTAACTCCGACCTTGAAGAGTTGAAAAACTTAAGGGATCTATCAAGAAGTGTTTCATCCCCCGTTCTTGAGGAAAAAGTGAGTCGAACTAAGAGTACTGACCCACCCTTTGAAAAATATGTGATTAGAATAATAGATTTGGAGCAACAAATACAGCAAGAGGTTGAACGATTGATAGAGCTGAAATCAGATATCCGTGAAGCGATTAACCAGATGGAAAATGTGGATGAGAAGCTGCTTCTTCGTTACCGATACATTAACTTTCTTAACTGGGAAGAAATCTGTGTTAACCTTAATGTTTCTATGAGAACCGTGCATAGACTCCATTCATCCGCTTTGCAACATTTAAAGGTGCCTAAATGAAAAGGAGTAACCTGATAATAATGGGGAAGAGAATCAAAAGGCCTCCAATACCTTAGTCAATGTGGGAAAATCGCAGTGATTCAAATAATCAGTATTTCACTTTTAATGAGTAATTAAATTTAAAATGAGCTGTCAAAACAACAGCTCATTTTGAATACCGACCTAATGCGTGATTTTAGTATAAGCTTTTACAGTTTTCTGGTAGTTTGAAAGGGTTTTCTTTATTGATACGCTCATAAAACATAATTCCATTTAGGTGATCTATTTCATGTTGAATAACAATAGAAGAATAGCCATTGAGTTTTAATATTATTTCTTCTCCTTCTAAATTAAACCCTTTTACTTTAATTCTCTCATATCTTGGCACGAACCCGTCTATAACTCGATCAACAGAAAGGCAACCTTCACTTGGTGGTAAGTAAATCATAGAAACTGAATGGCTTATTATTTTTGGATTAATAAGAGTATACTCATGTTCTTTTCCCTTCTCGTCAGTGAAATACACTACAAACATTCGCTTATTCAAGCCAATCTGGTTCGCGGATAATCCAACCCCTCCACGTAATTTATATTTTTTTGATAGAATAGAGTCTTGACTATTTTTTAAGAAATTCATCATACTGGTTAATGTTTCCTTATCTTCCTCAGAGGGAGGAACCATCACTTCTAGTGTTGGTCGATGTAAGATATCATTACCTTCTCTTACAATATCTTTCATTGTTATTATATAATTTGAATGAAATTTATTCATAAATAAACAATTCATCTACCTTTACTTTTAACGTTTTTGATAATTTGAAAGCCAATTCCAGTGTGGGATCATATTTATCATTCTCTATACAATTTATTGTTTGTCTAACAACTCCACACTTCTTAGCAAGTTGTTCTTGTGTTATCCCCAATTTGTTCCGTATTGTTTTAATTTTATTTTTCAACAGTATCACCTATGTCAAAGATATTGGACAATTTTATTATAATAATTGACAATAAACATGTCAATAACTTTGGATATTTTAAAATATCTATTGGTGGTTTTTGTACGCAATAATTTGATTTCTTGCAAAAGGTTGGCACACTTTGGCACAGTTTGGCATACGATGACACTGTTTGTCCGTAGTGAAAGTTATATAATGGTAGTATGGAATATTAATAAACAGAAGCCTTCACGGGAGCATTTCTCCTGCGAGGGCTTTTTCTATGGGTAAAAGGAGGTGTAGTATGCCAAGGAAACCTAAGCGTCCATGCTCTTATCCTGGTTGTCCAGAGCTGACTGACAGAGGTTTTTGTAAAGAACATGCTAAAAAGGAAGCTGCACGGTATGAAAAGTATGACCGCGATCCAGCAACTCGTAAGCGATATGGTCGTGCATGGAAAAGAATACGTGACCGCTACATTGCGGCTCATCCTCTTTGCGAGGAGTGTAAACGACAAGGAAAGCTGACCCCAGCAACCGAGGTGCATCACATTCTTCCTCTAGCAAGAGGTGGAACCCATGATAGAAGCAATCTGATGTCCCTTTGTACTTCCTGTCACTCTACCATCACTGCAAAAGATGGAGACCGTTGGGGAACCCGGTAGGGGAGTCAAATCTCCACAGCTTTTTAGATGTGCAACGGGCGTGGGGTAACGCGTGAAAATTCGCGGTTTCAAACGGGGTAATAGGCCCATCGATGAAAAGAGGTGAGTGAATGGCCAAAGATGGAACAAATCGAGGCGGCGCCCGTATAGGCTCCGGTCAAAAGAAAAAACCACTTGCTGACAAAATTGCTGAGGGAAATCCCGGTAAAAGAAAGCTTGAAGTCGTCGAGTTCAAGAATACTGCTGACCTGAAGGGGCAGGAAATGCCAAAACCAAGGGCCATGCTCTCCGCAGTGCAAAAGGATGGGAAAACCTTAGAAGCGAGTGAAATCTATGAAATTACATGGAAATGGCTTGAGGAGCGAGAATGTGCCCATTTGGTACTTCCACAGCTTCTAGAACGGTATGCCATGAGTGCGGCCAGATGGATACAGTGTGAGGAAGCGGTAACCGAGTTTGGTTTTCTAGCCAAGCATCCCACTACCGGCAATGCAATTCAAAGTCCTTATGTAGCGATGAGCCAGAGCTTTATGAGTCAGACAAACAGGCTATGGATGGAGATATATCAAATCGTTAGGGAGAACTGTGCTACAGAGTACTCTGGTTTAAACCCACAAGACGATGTGATGGAGCGATTGCTATCTGCCCGCAGAGGAAAATAAAGATGAGGAGATATGATGTAATGAGTAAGAGATATTTAACAGCAGAAAGTGTATGTGCTGGACATCCTGATAAACTATGCGACATTATTGCAGATAGCATTTTGGAAGCATGCCTACGTAAAGATAAGGCATCACGTGTCGCTTGTGAGGTAATGGCGACTAAAGGAAAAATTATCGTGGCGGGCGAGATCTCCTGCAGCGAGAAAGTGAATATTAGAGACATTGTAAAAAATGTACTAAAGGATGTGGGATACAATCCTCTAAAATTTTTGATTTATGTATATGTACATAATCAAAGTGTAGATATTGCGGCTGGTGTGAACACCGCACTGGAAGCACGAAATGGGATAAACGAACAGTACGGTTCCATCGGTGCTGGAGACCAGGGAACTATGTATGGTTATGCTACAAAGGAAACAAGAGAAATGCTTCCCCTGCCCCTTGTGCTTTCCCACAGAATCGTAAAGAGACTGGATGATTGTCGCAAAGGAAAACTGATAAAAGGGACTTTTCCTGATGGTAAAGCACAGGTAACAGTGGAGTATGAAGATGACACTCCAGTAAGAATAAAGACGATTGTGATTTCGGTGCAGCATGATAAGAATAAAACACTGGAAGAACTTAAGGCGGGTATCCTTAACAACGTCTTATGGCAGTGCTTTGAGGACTTCCCTTTTGATGATGAAACAGAACTTCTCATCAATCCGTCGGGGCAGTTTGTTCTTGGTGGTCCCGCTGCCGATACAGGCTTAACTGGTAGAAAAATTATGGTTGATACCTATGGAGGACTTGCATCCCATGGAGGTGGCGCACTTAGTGGTAAAGACCCCACCAAAGTTGACCGAAGCGGTGCCTATATGGCTCGGTACATTGCAAAGCATATCGTCTGGTGTGGATATGCAAAGAGATGTGAAGTTAGTATATCCTATGCCATAGGTAAGGCAAATCCTGTAGCCTTTTCTGTAAATACTCTTGGCACAGGTATTGTTTCTGACGAAATATTAACTCTTGCTGCACAGGAGATTTTCAATTTAAGACCTGCGGCAATCATAGAGAAGTTGCGTCTAAGGAATGTGATTTACTCTGATACAGCTGTTTATGGTCACTTTAATAGTTGTCTATTCCCGTGGGAGGATGTAAATAAGTACAGTGAATTTAGAAAGGCGGTGGAAAAGTATGTTGATAGAGAAGATTAAAACGAAACAACTCATCCCCGCTGAATATAACCCAAGGAAGGATTTAAAACCGGGTGATCCGGAATATGAGAAACTTAAACGCTCCCTTGAGGAGTTTGGATATGTAGAACCCGTAATATGGAATAAGACCACAGGCAGAGTCATCGGAGGTCATCAGCGTTTGAAAATCCTGCTGAGTATGGGCATGGATGAGATAGAATGCGTAGTTGTTGAAATGGATGAGCAAAAGGAGAAGGCGCTGAACATTGCACTAAATAAAATAAGTGGTGATTGGGATAAAGACAAATTAGCACTTCTCATCACGGACTTAAATGCTTCAGACTTTGATGTGTCTTTGACAGGTTTTGACCCAGGAGAGTTGGACGATCTTTTCAAGGATTCCCTTAAGGATAATATAAAAGAAGATGATTTCGATGTAGACAGCGAGCTGAAAAAGCCCGCTGTTTCGCATTTAGGGGATATTTGGCTACTTGGACAGCATCGATTAGTCTGCGGAGACAGTACAAAGAAAGACACCTTTGATGTCTTGATGGATGGGAAAACTGCTAATTTGGTAGTTACGGACCCTCCATATAACGTTAACTATGAAGGCACCGCTGGAAAAATCAAAAATGACAATATGGCTAACGAAGCGTTCTACGATTTCCTGCTTGCAGCATTTCAGAACACCGAAGCAGCGATGGCAAAGGACGCTTCTATTTATGTATTCCATGCGGATACCGAAGGACTCAATTTTAGAAGAGCATTCTCTGATGCAGGATTTTATCTTTCCGGTACTTGTATATGGAAAAAGCAGTCCCTTGTTCTCGGTCGCTCCCCTTATCAGTGGCAGCATGAGCCTATTCTCTTTGGGTGGAAAAAGAAAGGTAAGCATAACTGGTATTCCGATAGAAAGCAGACCACCATCTGGGAATTTGAGAAACCGAAGAAAAACAGTGATCATCCTACGATGAAGCCAGTTGCACTTGTGGCCTACCCTATTTTGAATTCAAGCCTTTCTAATTGTATCGTGCTTGATCCTTTTGGTGGTTCAGGAAGCACACTGATTGCCTGTGAGCAGACAGATAGAATCTGTTACACCATTGAACTGGATGAAAAGTACTGTGATGTTATTGTGAAAAGGTATATTGAGCAAGTTGGAAACTCAGACGGTGTGTTTCTTTTAAGAGATGGTTCGAAAATAAGATATTGTGACCTGCCAGACGTTGCTACCGCCGATTAATGGAACAGTATTTTCTACAGAAAGATGCTCTAAATGACTTGATATTAACAGCCTTTAGAGTGATATATGTATGTACCGAAAATAGAAAGGCGGTATAAAAAATGCAGATAAACTATAATGTCACAGGAGCAAAAAGAAAAGAGCTAGTCAACGCAATCAGCCAAAAACTGAATGCTCCTGCAAGATATCTTGGAGCACCTACATTTGCATATGAAGTGGCAGACTACAACATTGACAAAAACGGGGTAGTCAGAGGACCAATAAATTCTGAACTGGTTAATAATCTATTAGGCCTTCATGACTTTAAGGCGGTTACAGTAGAATTTGACACACCAATTCCAGCAGCAGAGCCTGTTCTTGAAAATATTCAAGTTCCTAATGAAGCGGCTCTTGGGGGTAGGGTAAGTCCAAATAGTGATTACGAAGAACCTCCCGTATACAGCGAATCAAATGAAACCGAAGAAGCTATTAGTTTGATTATTCAAATGCCGAGGGAGGGTTTTAGCGAAACTGCACTTGGTAACCTAAAAGGATTGGTAGAAAGCAAAGAAACCCTTATAAAGAAAGCACTTGATACTGACTCTATTCCCATTATCATAAATGAGGAATTTATAACCTTCCCTTGGTTCAAAAGTAAGTGCTCCGCAGAGGAGGTTAAGGCTTATACCCACTTTGTAACAGCACTTTGTGAAATGGCAAAGAAACAGACTCGCGTCAACTCGACCGAGAAATCAGTGGAGAATGAAAAGTACGCTTTCCGTTGTTTCCTTCTAAGACTTGGCTTTATCGGGCCAGAATACAAAACAGAACGAAAAATTCTCCTCTCCAAACTGTCGGGTAGCTCTGCCTTCAAAAGCGGAAGTGCCAAGCATGAGGAGGTGAGTGAATAATGAATATCATTCATCCAGAAATGCTAAAGCAACTTAGAAGTAATTACACTCCAGGAACTCGTGTCATGCTACTTAAGATGAATGACCCTTATACCAAGCTTCAGCCAGGAGATAAAGGTACGGTTACTAGTGTTGATGATATGGGAACTATCCACGTCAGTTGGGATTCAGGCAGTTCCCTTGGAGTGGTCTTTGGAGAGGATTTATGCAGGAAAATCGAAGAGTAAACATACACATTTTAAGACCAATATGGCAGTAAATATGTAGATTTATATTGCAGAATTGTCTTGCTATATAAGCCTTTTAGAGTGATATATGTACATGCCGAAAGGACAAACACACTTTAAAAGGAGCGAGATACGATGTTAAGTGCAAAATTCGGAATCGAGATTGAATTTACAGGGATTACAAGGGAAAGGGCAGCCAGAGTTGCTGCAGAGTTTTTGCAAGGCACTTATAGTGAAGGCGGGACTTACTACGACACTAAGAAGGTAAAAACTCCAGATGGTAGAGTTTGGAGATTTATGTATGATGGGAGCATTCACTGTCAAAGAAAAGAAGGTAGAAGAAAAGTAGCTGCAGGTAGAGATTATAGCGTTGAGCTAGTTAGCCCAATCCTAACTTACCGGGAGGACATTGAAACTTTGCAGGAGATAGTAAGAAAGCTTCGCAAAGCTGGAGCCTTTACAAATACATCTTGCGGCATTCACATTCATCTAGACGGTGCTGAACATACCCCAAGAAGTATTCGAAACTTTATAAATATCATTGCAAGTAAAAATGACTTATTTTATAAAGCACTACAGATTGCACCGGAGCGAATGCGCTACTGCAAAAAGATGGACAGCATTTTGGTTGAGAAGATGAACCACAAAAAGCCTAAAACCATGAGACAAATTGAGGACATTTGGTACGAGGGTTACAGCGAGAGTAGAAGCACTCATTACCACAACAGCCGCTACCATTTCCTCAACCTTCACAGCTTTTTTACCGGAAACCATACAGTTGAACTTAGAGGTTTTAACAGCGAGCTTCATGCTGGAAAGATGAGAAGCTACATTGTTCTAGCGCTTGCCATCAACCATCAAGCCTTAACACAAAAGTGTGCATCAGCAAAGAAGCCACAGGTGGAGAACGAGAAATTTGCCATGAGAACCTACCTAAACCGGATTGGTTTCATTGGTGATGAATTTGCAAACTGCAGAGAGCATTTGACCGCAGCACTTTCGGGTTCAGCTGCATGGCGGTTTCGGGCGGCCTGAGCTGCCCCTAACCCACAAAGCTAAGAAGGAGGATTACAATGAAGAATAAATTATATCTTGCCTATGGCTCCAACCTTAACCTGAAACAAATGGCCAACAGATGCCCCACAGCGAAGGTGGTAGGAGCAAGTCAAATCAATGACCACCGTTTATTATTTAGAGGGGCACACGCAGGCGCTGTGGCGACTATCGAGCCTTTTAAGGGTGGCAACGTACCCGTTTTAGTGTGGGAAATCACACCTGTCGATGAAGCGGCACTTGACCGTTACGAGGGATGGCCGTTCCTTTATCGCAAGGAAACAATAAAAGTGAAGTTGGGGGGTAAAACCGTTAAGGCGATGGTATACATCATGAATGATGGGAGGCCGCTTGGACAGCCGAGCTGTTATTATTACAGTACAATTTTAGAAGGCTATAAGAGTGCAGGCTTCGATGTGGAAATCCTGCGCAAAGCGACAACCGATTCAGTAGAATCGGAGGAGGTAGCCAATGAATGAGATAATTAAGCAACAAATCCTTTCCATACGAGAAAGTGGAGTCACAAATATGTTTGATGTGGACCGAGTACAGTATGAGGCAAATGAACGAGGGTTTTATGAATTGGTAGTCTATTTAATAGACCATAAAGCAGAATATGCCCATTTCATACTGACGGGTGAAGTGGATATAAAGAAATAACTAAATCTAAATAGGATAGAGAAAAGAGCTTCATCTATAGGATTGAGGCTCTTTTCTTATGTCCTTTTCCATAAAAGGGGCGGTGTTTATGCGGAAACTGAAGAAATATAAGCCGACCGCCTTTATAGCTGAAGGGTCATATTACGATAAGGACGCTGCTGATTACGCTGTGGCTTTTATCGAAGCACTCTCCCATACGAAAGGTTCATGGGCAGGCAAGCCTTTTGAACTTATCGATTGGCAGGAGCAAATTGTCCGTGATTTATTCGGTATCTTAAAACCTAATGGATACCGGCAGTTTAACACGGCTTATATAGAAATACCTAAAAAGATGGGAAAAAGCGAGCTTGCAGCAGCAATCGCACTTCTCCTCACTTGTGGAGATGGTGAAGAACGAGCAGAGGTATACGGTTGTGCCGCAGATCGCCAGCAGGCATCAATTGTATTTGAAGTAGCAGCCGATATGGTGCGGATGTGTCCAGCGCTGAATAAACGAGTGAAGTTGCTGGCTTCAACTAAACGACTGGTGTACCTGCCGACCAACAGCTTTTATCAGGTATTGTCGGCTGAAGCCTATTCAAAACACGGCTTCAATATACATGGTGTTGTTTTTGATGAACTTCATACTCAGCCAAATAGGAAACTATTTGATGTTATGACAAAAGGGTCTGGTGATGCGAGAACCCAACCGCTATATTTTCTTATCACCACTGCAGGGACGGATACCCAGAGTATCTGCTATGAAACACACCAAAAAGCGGTTGATATTATTGAGGGCAGAAAATACGATCCTACTTTTTATCCCGTAATCTACGGTGCCAAAGAAGAGGATGATTGGACTGATCCTAAAGTATGGAAGAAAGCAAATCCAAGCTTAGGAATTACAGTAAGTATCGATAAAGTTAGAGCCGCTTGTGAAAGTGCAAAGCAGAACCCTGCAGAGGAAAATAGCTTTCGACAGCTGCGTCTGAACCAGTGGGTTAAGCAATCTGTCCGTTGGATGCCAATGGCAAAGTGGGATGCCTGTGCGTTTCCAGTAAAACCAGAGAGCCTTGAAGGTAGAGTATGCTATGGAGGACTTGATTTATCCTCTACCACTGACATTACAGCCTTCGTGCTGGTGTTCCCACCGGAAGATGAAACAGATAAATATACCGTTCTCCCGTATTTTTGGATGCCGGAGGATAATATTGACCTCCGAGTGCGACGAGACCACGTGCAATACGACCTTTGGGAGAAGCAAGGCTATATTTTAACCACCGAGGGAAATGTAGTCCATTATGGATACATTGAAAAATTCATTGAAGAACTGGGGGAAAAGTACAACATTCGAGAGATTGCTTTTGACCGCTGGGGCGCTGTTCAGATGGTGCAAAATCTTGAAGGGTTAGGCTTTACTGTAGTTCCTTTCGGTCAAGGTTTTAAAGATATGTCACCACCTACAAAGGAACTTATGAAATTGACATTAGAAGAAAGAATAGCACACGGCGGGCATCCAGTACTACGGTGGATGATGGATAACATCTATATAAAAACAGATCCGGCTGGAAATATAAAACCGGACAAGGAAAAAAGTACAGAAAAAATAGATGGAGCAGTGGCAACTATTATGGCACTCGACCGCGCCATCCGCTGTGGACCAGGTAATAGTGGAGACTCGGTGTATGACGAGAGAGGTTTAATAATTCTATAAATTTCAATGATTGTTTGTGGTGTAATTCTTTCAATTTGGAGGTGAGGCCTATGAATTTATTAAAAGGACTGTTTCGTTCAAGGGACAAACCGCAAAACCGTGTGGGTAGCGCATTTTCCTTCCTATTTGGCGGTACATCATCTGGCAAAACAGTAAATGAGCGTACTGCAATGCAAGCAACAGCGGTGTATGCCTGCGTAAGAATACTAGCTGAAGCGATTGCTGGACTGCCACTACATGTATATAGATATCGTTCTGATGGAGGTAAAGAAAAGATTCCTTTCCACCCTTTGTATTACCTTCTTCATGATGAACCAAATCCAGAGATGACTTCATTTGTGTTTCGAGAAACACTGATGAGTCATCTTTTACTTTGGGGCAATGCTTATGCACAGATAGTTCGAAATGGTCGTGGCCAGGCAATTGCGCTTTATCCCCTACTTCCTAACAAGATGGAAGTAAGTCGAGCATCAAATGGTGAACTGGTTTATACCTACTACCGGGATACAGACGAAAGTGGCCTGAATCCAAAGGGCGGCTATGTCACACTTCGCAAAGATGATGTACTTCACATACCAGGCTTAGGCTTTGATGGACTCATTGGCTATAGCCCTATTGCTATGGCAAAAAATGCAATCGGTATGTCACTTGCTACCGAAGAATACGGTGCGGCATTCTTTGCTAATGGAGCCAATCCCGGCGGTGTGCTGGAGCACCCGGGAGTAATTAAAGACATACAGAGAGTCAAGGATAGCTGGAATAGTGCTTACCAAGGCACAGCTAAGGCACATAAAATCGCTGTATTGGAAGAGGGCATGAAGTTTCAAGCCATCGGTATACCTCCAGAACAGGCTCAGTTTTTAGAAACACGGAAATTTCAAATCAATGAGATTGCGAGGATTTTCCGTGTGCCTCCCCATATGGTGGGAGATCTTGAGAAATCTAGCTTCTCCAATATCGAGCAGCAGTCTTTGGAGTTTGTAAAATACACTCTCGATCCGTGGGTGGTGAGATGGGAGCAAAGTCTCCAGCAATCGCTTATTTTGCCTTCTGAGAAAACATCAGTATTCATCAAGTTCAATTTAGATGGTCTGCTGCGCGGCGATTATCAAAGCCGAATGAATGGCTATGCTATCGGGCGGCAAAATGGCTGGATGTCAGCTAATGATATCCGTGAATTGGAGGACATGAACCGTATCCCAGCTGAGGAAGGTGGCGATTTATATCTGGTTAACGGAAATATGACGAAATTGGCTGACGCAGGAGCGTTTGCCAAAACCGAAGGAGGTCAGTAAATGAAGAAGTTCTGGAATTGGGTGCGAGATTCTGATGAAGGGCGCACTCTCTATTTAAATGGAGTGATATCCGAAGAAACGTGGTGGGGTGATGAGGTCACACCTAAGATGTTCAAAGATGAACTGCTGGCTGGCACCGGTGATATTACAGTGTGGATTAACTCTCCTGGAGGGGATGTGTTTGCAGCAGCTCAGATTTACAACATGCTTATGGACTATACCGGAAAGGTCACTGTAAAAATTGACGGGCTTGCGGCAAGTGCAGCTTCTGTTATTGCAATGGCGGGTGGAGATGTATATATGTCGCCGGTATCCATGATCATGATTCATAACCCTTCGACCATTGCCATTGGTGACAGCGAGGAAATGCTGCGAGCTAAAGCTCTATTAGATGAGGTTAAGGAAAGTATTATTAATGCCTATGAGTTAAAGACTGGTCTTTCCCGAATAAAGCTTTCTCATCTGATGGATGCAGAATCATGGATGAATGCAAACAAAGCCATCGAACTTGGTTTTGCAGATAAGATCATGTTTATGGAAAGTGAAACACCGGATTTGACGGATAGCCTTATCTTTAGCAGGATGGCGGTTACCAACTCACTTATTAGCAAACTACCTAAAAAACAAAAAATAAAAACAGGTACACCTATAGAGTCGCTGGATAAGCGGCTTTCTTTAATTTCTCACTAATTTAAAGGAGGAAATAACAATGAGTAAAATTCTTGAATTGCGCGAGAAACGCGCTAAGGTTTGGGATGCGGCGAAGGCATTCCTTGATTCAAAACGTGGCGGTGATGGATTGTTATCCGCAGAGGACACACAAACCTATGAAAAGATGGAAGCTGAAGTTGTTGCACTTGGTAAGGAAATAGAACGTTTGGAACGTCAGGCGGTTATTGACTTAGAACTTTCCAAAGCCACTAGTAGCCCTATTACAAACACACCGTCCAAACATGCTGAAGATAAGACAGGACGTGCGTCTGCAGAGTACAAGAAAGCATTCTGGAATGCCATGCGTACTCGTGCAGGGGAAGGCCTTGATGTAAACGTAAGAAATGCCCTTCAAATTGGTACAGACTCCGAGGGTGGTTATCTTGTGCCTGACGAGTTTGAACGTACCTTAGTAGAGGCTCTTGAGGAAGAGAACATTTTCCGTTCACTGGCCAATGTTATCAATACATCTTCTGGTGATAGGAAAATTCCTGTTGTAGCTACAAAAGGTACTGCTTCCTGGGTGGATGAAGAAGGCACTATCCCAGATAGCGATGATAGCTTCGGACAGGTTTCTATAGGAGCTTACAAACTCGCTACCATGATCAAAGTTTCCGAGGAGCTTCTTAACGATTCTGTGTTCAATCTTGAAGCCTACATCTCTAAGGAGTTTGCAAGGCGTATCGGTAACAAAGAGGAAGAGGCGTTCTTTACCGGTGATGGATCTGGAAAACCGACAGGTATCCTTGCTTCTACAGGTGGTGCCCAAATTGGTGTGACTACTGCAGGTGCTACGGCAATTACTATGGACGAGGTACTTGATCTGTTCTATTCACTAAAGGCACCTTACCGTAATAAGGCTGTATTCGTTATGAACGACGCCACTGTAAAAGCAATCCGTAAACTAAAGGATGGTCAAGGACAGTACCTATGGCAACCTTCCTTACAGGCAGGTACACCGGATACTATCCTTAATCGACCATTGTATACTTCTGCATATATGCCAACTATTGCTGCAGCTGCGAAGAGTATCGCATTTGGTGATTTTAGTTATTACTGGGTAGCTGATCGTCAGGGTCGTGTATTTAAGAGGCTTAATGAACTTTATGCTGTTACTGGCCAAGTAGGCTTTGTTGCAACTCAGCGTGTGGATGGAAAATTAATTCTACCTGAAGCCATAAAAGTACTTCAGCAGAAAGCTTAATGGAGGTGCGTTATGAGCTATAACACTAAGAATTACACCGAACAAGGCGGAGAAAAAACTGTTATAGGCGGAACACTTGAAATCAAGGAAGGAGCCTCGGTAACGGGGCTCTCCGCCAATCCGCTTCTCGTGGCAACAGAGGAGACTCTCGGTGGTGTAAAAGCGGCCGCTGCTGGTGAGGACGATACCGTCGAAGTAAAAATCGGCGAAGACGGTAAGCTGTATGCTCCAACATATCCTACCGATGCTACGGAGTCAGTCTCTGGGCTAGTAAAAAAGGCTGCTAATCAAGCCGACAGCATAGCCGAGGATACAGCCACTCTTGTCACGGATTTTAATGCTCTGCTCGCTAAACTAAAAGCGGCTGGGTTAATGGCAGCAGACGAAGAATGACCGGAGGGAGGTGGACGGCATGACAACTGATAATCTTCTCCCTAAAGTAAAAGCAAATCTGATCCTGACGCATGACGCAGACGATGGACTTCTGCTGCATTACATCAAAGCCGCCGTCTCTTATGCGGAAAGTTATCAGCATGTTGCTGAGGGTTATTACACTGAAAACATCATGCCCCCAACAACTGAACAGGCAGTAATCATGCTGTCGAGTCATTTCTACGAAAGCAGAGATGGCTCGACGGCTGGTTTCTTCGCCGATAGCGTACAAGCGGGGCAGCAGGTTTGGAACACAGTGAACCTACTTCTTAGACTAGACCGGGATTGGAAGGTGTAAATTATGAGTTTTGGAAAGATGAACACCTTTATTGATATCATCAGTACAGAGCCTATTAAAGACAAGGATGGTTTCGCTGCTATAGGCGATAACATACTTGCCAGTGTACGTGCCTACAAGGAAGATCGGCATGGCAGTGAGCGGTGGGCAAATAGGGCATCATTTTCTTCTGCAACTTCCCTATTTAGGTTTAGAAAAATTTCTGGCCTTAGGGTGACCAGTGAAATGGTCATCGTTTGTGATGATGGCAGATATCAGATTTTAAGCGTTGATGATGTAAGAAACCGAGGTATGTATGTCGAGGTTTTAGCAGAAAAGATAGAACCAACTGTGAGGTGATGGATATGGCAAAAGTGAATATAAAGATGCCAGAAGAATTCCTTTTAAAGGTATCACGATTAGCTGACCAGACCGATGTAATTCTTCCTAAGGTTCTGGAAGTTGGCGGTGAAGTGGTATTGGATAAAGTTAAGGGAAATCTAAGTAAAGTGATTGGTAAGAATACAAAATATCCATCCAAAAGCACTGGGGAGCTACTATCTTCACTAGGACTTTCAAGTGCAAAGCAAGATAGAAACGGAAACTTCAATGTTAAAGTTGGCTTTGCCGAGCCACGTTCTGGTGGTGAGAGCAATGCTAAAATTGCCACAATCATTGAATATGGTAAACATGGTCAGCCTGCAAAACCCTTCCTAAAGCCTGCGAGAACTGCATCTAGAAAACCTTGTATCAATGCGATGATCGCAAAGCTAGAGGAGGAGATTGATAAAATATGAATATCTTAGAGGAGTTAAATACACTTCTGACAGCAATACCTATCCCCGTAGAAACCGGGGTTTTTTCAGGTTTGGCATCGGATGAGTACGTGGTGATACTCCCACTTTCGGATGTTTTTGAAGTTCATGCGGATAACCGCCCTGGCTTTGATGTGCAGGAAGCACGGATATCACTATTTTCCAAGAGTAACTACTTAGAGCGGAAGAGACAGATTACAGCGGCTTTGTTAAACGATGATTTTACAGTGACTGAGCGTAGGTATATTGGTCACGAGGATGATACTGGATATCATCATTACGCCATCGACGTGGCGAAAAACTATGGAATGGAGGAATAACATATGGCAACTATCGGTTTGGATAAACTGTACTATGCAAAAATAACCGAGGACTCAAATGGCGAGGAAACCTATGGTGTGCCTTCGGTACTCGCAAAAGCCATTACTGCCGAACTTTCGGTAGAATTGGTGGAAGCAATTCTGTATGCCGATGATGGTGCTGCCGAGGTTGTGAAGGACTTTAACAGCGGTACACTCACTCTCGGTGTAGATGACATTGGCCCGACAGTAGCAGCAGATCTAACTGGTGCGTCTACCGACGACAATGGGGTATTAATTTCTGCAAGTGAGAGTGTAGGTACACCTGTTGCAGTGGGGTTTCGTGCGCAAAAGGCCAATGGAACATACCGATATTTTTGGTTGTATCGTGTTAAGTTTGGACTACCAGCAACCAACTTACAGACAAAGGCGGATTCCATTACCTTTTCTACACCTACTATTGAAGGAACAGTTATGCGTAGGAACAAGCTGGATGGGTTGGGCAAGCACCCATGGAAAGCAGAAGTCACAGAAGGTGACCCCGGTGTTTCATCGTCCACTATAACAGGCTGGTTCACTGAAGTTTATGAACCCGTATATACACCTGAACCATAGGAGGAGAAATAATGGATAATGAGAGAAGTGCCACAATCAAAATAGGTGACAAAGAATATGAACTGGTTTTAACTACACGTGCAACAAAGGCAATTGCTGGTCGTTACGGTGGTCTTGAAAATCTTGGAGAAAAACTGATGAAATCAGAAAACTTTGAGATGGCACTGGACGAGATAGTTTGGCTAATCACACTGCTTGCAAACCAGTCCATTTTAATTCGTAATCTTAAGAATAAGAACGCACCAGAAGAATTGTTGACAGAGGAAGAAGTGGAGCTTCTTACCTCACCGCTTGATTTGGCGGAATATAAAAGTGCAATCACCGAAGCAATGTTCAAAGGTGCAAAGCGCAACGTGGAAAGTGAGGAAGAAACTCCAAAAAACATGGAAGTCGGGTAACGGACGCTGAAGTCTTTACCCGACTTTATTATTATGGAACAGTTCAGATGGGCATGGACGCAGAGGAATTCTGGCTTATGCCAATTGGACTGTTTTTTGATTTATGGGCTTGCCACAAACAATGGCATGGGATCGAAAAGCCAAAGAAAGCTCGAACGATTGACGATATTATCCCACCAGGCATATAAAGCACATTATTTTCTTATTAGATATTGACTTAATGTAACACATGTGATACATTAAGTTCAAGAAGTGATTTAATGTAACATATATGTGTCATTAAATTGATATTGAAAGGAGAATTATGATGGGTATTAAAGAAGAATTTATGAAAAAGACTAAGATGCTTGATGTCCATAATGGTAAAAATGGAGTTGAAGAGGTTATGGATTATTTGGTTGATCCAGCAACCGTGTTCAAAATGATAATTGCATCAGAGATGGAATTACCCGTATTAACATTAATAGCAAAGGATTTAGAAAAGAAGTTTGATGAAAATTCTAATTTTCCTGTTGTTGTTACTGATGATAACCAAAATACAACTGCCAGACAGAATGTGGGACGAATGATTAAATTCATTATGGCACAATACGGATATACACCAGTTGATGGAGGATTATCAGAACGAGCGAGAATACCTGCTATATCAGGTTCAAAGTATTTTTCTACAAGCGGCATCTATAAAAAAACAGATGAAGCTAAATATCAAATTGAGATAATATCTAGAAAAATTGAGTAACAGTAATAGCTCTAAACAGAATTATAGATTCATGCAGTTAATCTTGTATTAACAATAGATTGGCACTTATGGAATTTATCCTTAAGCAAATTAAAGGAAAAAATAATAACTAGTATTATATTATGGAGCAATCAGAAGATTGCTCCTTTTTCATGTATGCATTTTAAAGTAGGGAGGTGAAGGTATGGCGGACAATTTTGGATTGAAAATAGGCGTCGAGGGCGAGCGTGAGTTTAAGAACGCCCTACGAGATATCAATCAGTCCTTTAAGGTGCTGGGCAGTGAAATGGCACTTGTGACCAGCCAGTTTGATAAAAACGATAAATCTATCCAGTCGGTCACTGCTCGTAATGCGGTTTTGAATAAAGAAATCGACGCACAGAAAGAAAAGATTTCAACCCTTAAGGCCGCTCTTGATAATGCCACCTCCTCTTTCGGTGAAAATGACCGCCGCACTCAAAACTGGCAGATTCAGCTGAACAGAGCTCAGGCAGAACTCAATAATATGGAGCGTGAACTTCAGCAGTCTGCGGTTGAAGCAGATAATCTGGGTGAAGAATTAGACAACTCAGGCAAAAGTGCGGAAGATTCTGGAGGTAAATTTGAAAAGCTTGGCGGTATACTCAAGGGCATCGGTGTGGCTATGGGCACAGTTGCAGTTGCTGCTGGAGCTGCTGCTATAAAATTAGGTAAAGAGGTAGTTACTCAGTTTGGGGAATTGGAGCAAAACCTAGGTGGCTCAGAAGCAGTTTTTGGAGCATATGCTGCTTCAATTCAAAAGACCGGTGAAGAAGCCTATAGAAATCTCGGAATTTCCCAAAGTGAGTATTTGGCAACAGCTAATAAAATGGGTGCATTATTCCAAGGCTCTGGCATTGAACAGCGAAAAAGTCTTGAATTGACAGAAAAAGCGATGCAACGTGCAGCAGATATGGCATCCGTTATGGGTATAGATATGTCCGCTGCCATGGAAGCGGTTACGGGAGCGGCAAAAGGCAACTTTACCATGATGGATAACTTAGGTGTTGCCATGAATGCTACAAACATCGAAGCTTATGCTCTTGCTAAGGGACTAGATTTCACTTGGAATACCGCTACACAAGCGGAAAAAGCGGAAGTCGCAATGCAGATGTTTTTTGAGAACACACAGCAGTATGCCGGAAACTTTGCGAGAGAGTCAACTGAGACCATTTCTGGTTCTATTGGGTTATTACAAGCTGCACTTGGCTCTTTTACAGCAGGACTCGGTAACGCTAATGCAGACATGACAAATTTGACGGAAAATCTTGTGGATGCATTCCGTGCAGTCGTTAAAAATATCGTGCCTGTTTTAGAAAACATCGTAACCGCACTCCCGCCTGCGTTCGATGCGATTTTAACAGCAATAGGTGACCTGCTTCCGATGTTATTGGAAACTGTCACGAGCCTGTTCACGCAGGTGTTGGAGACACTCTTGAACTTATTGCCTGAACTGATTCCAGCGGCAGTAGATGCAGTAATGACGATTGTCGGTGCGTTGATTGATAATCTTCCACTGCTCATAAATGCAGCAATAGAACTGGTAACCGCACTTGTGGAGGGTATTGGCATGGCTCTACCGCAACTCATACCCGCAGCAGTTTCGGCAGTCACGCAGATTGTTCAAGGATTAATGGGTAACCTACCACTTATTTTGGATGCCGCTTTGCAGTTGATTATAGGATTAGCACAAGGATTGGTAGATGCAATACCTCAACTAACAACTGCCTTACCTGTCATCATAAAAGCAATAGTGGATTTTATAGTTGAATCCATTCCACAGATTATTGACGCTGGTATTCAATTATTGACTTCATTGGTTACAGCACTGCCTACTATCATCACAGCAATCGTGGAAGCAATCCCGCAGATTATCGACAGTATTATCAGTGCAGTTATTGGGTCAATTCCATTGATTATAGATGCGGGCATACGTCTATTAATATCGCTCATACAGGCACTCCCGCAAATTATCACTACTGTGGTAGGGGCTATTCCGAAAATAATAACATCTTTGGTAAACGCTATTGTAGGTAACATCGACAAGATCATCTTGGCCGGTGTTCAGCTGTTTGTGGCATTAATTGCGAATCTTCCAAGGATAATCGTAGAGATCGTCAAGGCTGTTCCTCAGATTATCTCAGGATTGGTCAATGCTTTTACAAGTTATATAAGCCAGATGGCTAAAGTAGGTGGAAACTTAATCAAAGGTCTGTGGCAAGGTATTTCAGATGCAGGTGCATGGCTATGGAGTAAAATCTCTGGATTTTTCGGCAATGTTGTATCAAAGATTAAGAATTTCTTCGGCATCAGTTCACCTTCAAAGCTATTTGCTGGGATTGGCCACAATATGGGTGAAGGTATTGGTGTAGGTTTTGAGGATGCAATGACAGCAGTATCAAGGGATATGCAAAATGCTGTACCAACTAGTTTTGATTTTAATTACAGAGGTTTATCTGGGCAAGGGAATGCCAATGGTACAAGTATCACTCAAAATATCTCTGTTGTGTCACCAAAGCCTCTATCTGAAAAAGAATTAGCCAGGGAATTCAAAAATCTGTCTCGCAAACTGGCACTAGAATATTAAAGGAGGTCTGGCAGTGGAACTTACTTATATTAACTCAAACGGTGAGAGTATCACCCTAAAACAAAGCCGCCCGTATTTTCTTACCAAGATAGACGGCACAGGCAACATACGCCAGACCGTTAATACATTTAAGGCACCGGATCAAGACGGTGCTTTTTATATTTCCTCCACACTGGATATGCGTAATATCACGCTAGAAGGTACGGTCGTAGCGGATTCTCTTGACGAGGCTTATGTACGGAGACAGAGATTTCTTAAGATATTTACTCCAAAAATGCGAGGGACTCTTTTGTATCGTGGACGGCAAATTAATTGTGTGGTAGAGGAAGCAGGATTTACTGTTTCTACTAGGCAACGCATACCAAACTTCTTTGTAAGTTTACTCTGTCCATCCCCTTTCTTCGAAACATTGGATGAGGTGAGAGAGGAGCTGGCGTCATGGATACCTCTGTTTGAGTTTGAACTGGAGATACCAGTAAGTGGTATGGAGTTAGGAATGCGTCAGCCGAGCCAAATCATCACAGTAGAAAACATTGGTGATGTATCTTGTGGATGCGAAATCGTATTTCGAGCACTGGGTACGGTTACCAACCCTGAACTACTAAACATAGACACGGGAGAATATATCCGGCTTCTCACTACAATGAGTGCTGGTGATGAACTTCGTGTATATACCCATTTCGCTGGTAAGCGTGTGGTCCAGGTTATAGGGTCAACGGTTACAAATGCTTTTTCACTATTGGACACCAATTCAACGTTTTTCCAGCTTGCTGCAGGTACTAACACACTGCGCTATGACGCTTCAGTTAATATGGAACTGTTGGAGGTCAGTATTTACTTTCGTCCACAATTTCTGGGGGTGTGAGTATGGAACTATATATCTTTAATACAAACCGGGAGCTTGTGGGCATCGTGGAATCTTTCGAATATCTTCGATGGACACGGCGTTATTCTCAGTGTGGTTCATTTGAACTAAAAGCCATCGCCACACAAGAGAATGCCGAACTTCTAAAAGAAGGAAATATCATTTGGAAGAACGATGATGAAGAAGCTGGGATTATTGAGCATCTTTCCTTGTCTCAGACGGATCAGGAATTTATTACAGTAAGTGGTCGCTTTGCCACGTCCTTTCTTGCTAGACGCATTGTATGGCAAACGGAGAAATTGTCCGGTGACATTTCTGATTGTGTGGAGCAACTTATAGAAAATAACCTTATCAATCCTTCTGATGTAGCAAGAAAGATCAGCGGTATATCCTTTTCATCCCCAAACCTGGGTATACCCATCAGCACCCAAATTTCGTACCGCAACTTGATGGACGCAGTGACGGAACTATGTGAAGTTTCGGAGGTTGGTATCAAGACTATTTTTACTCCTGAAACAGGGGTTTTTACAATAATGCTGTATAAGGGGACTGAATCACAGGCAGTGTTCTCTAAGGAGTATGAGAACCTAACTGAGCAGGTTTATACAGTAAGTGCAGCAGATTTTGCTAACACTGCTCTTATAGGTGGAGAGGGTGAAGGTGCAGAGCGGACATTTGTAGCAATTACAAGTGGATCGGGAGAAACTCGACATGAGATTTTTGTGGATGCTAAAGACCTACGGGCAGAAGATTTTGGAGTGGATTATATCAATACGCTGATTTTTCGTGGGCAGAGCAAGCTAAATGAGCAAGTAATACGTTATTCCTTTGATACATCAGTTAACCCACATGGCAACCTGACTTATAAGGTAGACTTTGACCTTGGGCAGGTTGTTAAGGTTATTTCCAAAGCATGGGGTGTATCTATGACAACACGAATCGCTGAAGTGGAGGAGACATATGACGCGGACGGTCAAAGCATCAGCGTAGTATTCGGAAAGAGCGAGCTAACAATAGCTCAAAAAATTCGCTCTGATATGAGTGAGGTTAAAACGGCATTATCTGCCCCAACTGGCATCTCTGATATTGCAGAAGCATTAGGTAATGTGTCAGAAACACTTGGAGATATTCATGACCTTGACCCCAATATCCAAGGAGATACTGTTACCGATAGTATTAACAATCTGTTTGGGAAACTGCCCTCACTTGAGGTAATTGTTGGAGAAGGAACTATATCGATCGGCCAGTATGCTCTGCACCATATGAGTCCTGGAGATGCTTTTTATTTCACCTCGTGGAGCGGCAACAAATTCAGTGATCAGCCAAGCGATGACGGGCATGTCTTTTTGGTAAAGCATAGCGGGGATAACACGGGAAACGGATATCAGCGGGCAATGGGATTTTTTATATCACGCAATACCATGACGTTTTATGTGATATCTGTTTTTGTGTTTAACAATCCGTCTGGTGAAGCGAACTGGTTAAATATTAATAACGATCCAATAACTACAGCACGGATTGCAAATGGAGCGGTCACTGGTACAAAGATTGCAGAACGAACGATTACAGCAACTAAAATCTCCTCTGCGTTTACTGATTACTCTATGACAGAACAAAACACAGGGCGTCTATGGGTAGATGGTAAGGTAATATATCGAAAAGTAGTAAACCTCGGCTCCCTTCCCAATGCTACTCCTGGGAGCGTAGCCCATGGTATTGCAAACCTAAGTACAGTTGTTAGTTTATCTGGCTTTGCAACAAATGGCACTAACTTCTTGCCACTACCGCTTGCACGGTATAACAACTTCGCTTCACAAATCGGTCTTTATGTGGATAAAACAAATGTCGTTGTTGAACCTGGTATTGACCGGACAGATTATACGGGCTACGTGGTTATCGAGTATACGAAAACCATCTAGGAAGGAGGAATTTTTGTATGGAGAAAAGCGGATTTTTCAATTCATCCGATGGAGATAGAGTCTATGATGCCACGGATTTTGCAGCATACTTTGGAAGTCTTGTTTCAAACGGGATATTTTATAAAACAGCTACAAATCTGCAGGTATCACCAGGGATGGGATTGGCAGTAAGCGTGGCGGCTGGAAGTGCGTGGATTAATGGATATAGATATGAGAATACAGATGCGTTAAATATGCCTCTCGCTACAGCGCACGGTAGCAATCCACGCATTGACCGGATTGTTGTTCGCTTAAGCCAAATCAGCAGGAATATTCAGCTTGCAGTTGTTACAGGGACTCCAGCTGCTACACCAGTGGCCCCAGACTTAACAAGAACCAGCGATGTATATGAACTCGGTATTGCAGACGTTCTGGTACCTGCTGCGGCTACATCAATTGCAGCAAATAACATTACTGATACCAGATTAAACACCAGCCTTTGTGGGTTAGTGAACTCATTGGTATCGGCGGTTTACGAGTGAGGTGAATTTCTATGGCAACCTATCAAGCGATAAATGCTTGTACATGGCGTAATGGCAGTTGGATTGCGGGTGTAACCGACTACGTTCGACAAGGGGTTTATGCCCCAGCCAATAATTATGAGAATGTTGGTGCCATGTTATTTGACCTTACAAGTATTCGAAATACCTATGCAAACTATTATCCTACCTCTGCCAGTATTCGTCTTGTTAGGATAGCTGCAGGTGATTGGGGTTCAGCCAGAACGATAACACTTTATGCTGGAAATGCATATGGTTTGCCATCTCCTAGTTCGGGTACCAGCATATCCGGGAGTAGACCTACGAAAGTTACTTCTGGATATAGCTATACTGTTTCTGCCGGACAGGGTACAAAGGATATCGCAATTTCCACCGCACTCATTGATTCCATCGGTAGTGGAGCTAGTAATTGTTTATTCATGGATGCTAGCTCCAGCACACTAAACTATATGGGATTTCGAGCTAGAGATGATTTAAGCCAGATAGTGTTAACCATTAACTGGGCAATAAGAACCACAGCTTGTAGTGCTCCGACATCCTGTTCATTGAGTGCAACCCTCTCGGAGGACAATGTTACATTATCATGGAGTGGTGCTTCCGGTGGTACAAATAATGCCATCTCCTCCTACGAGATACAGTATAGTGATTCTGCTGACAACTTGAATTGGGGATCGTGGACAGCACTAACTACAGTAACCACCACGGCCACTAGTGGCAGCTTGTCAGTTGCACCACCATCAACACGGGGTAATTATCGTAGGTTTCGGGTGCGAACTCGAGGTACAGCAGGAGCAAGTTATTATTCAGGCTGGAGAGTATCGTCGAACTCTGTTCGCAGAAACACAGTTCCTAGCCCACCAACTACAGTAACTGCTACTCCAATCAATTATAGTGATGAAATAATTACACTTACTTGGAGCGGAGCTTCTGGAAGTACGAGTGCAATCAAGGGGTACCAGATTGCTAGTCGAACATCTACGGATAACAGTACATGGAGTTCATGGAATGTTCTAACCATATTGGCCCTATCGGCTAGTGGAGGTAGTTATAACCCTAACGTGTCACGAGTTCCAGGAACATATACTCAATTTGGTGTATGGACGATAGATAATCTCGATGTCTACTCATCGGAAAAAATCAGTAATAGTATTTACTGTGATATCACGGCTTGTGGAGCACCTACTGCTTGCTCGGTAAGTTCAACTTTAGCTGAAGGAAATGTTACTCTTTCATGGAGTGGTGCATCCAATGGAGCAGGCAACACCATCACATCCTATGAGATTCAATATAGTGACTCGGCAGATAACAGCACATGGGGAGCATGGACAGCATTAACAATAACGGTTACCTCAACAACAAGTGGCAGCGTAGTTGTTAGCCCACCGACAACTCGCGGTTATTACCGTAGGTATAGAGTTAGGACACGTGGTACGGCTGGAGAGAGTTTTTATTCTGACTGGACTATATCTAGCAACACTGTCCGCAGAAATACACTGCCCATTCCGCCTACTTCTTTTACTGCAACTCCTTCAATATATGAGACGAATACAGTAACTCTTATGTGGAGCGGAACAATACCGGGAACCAGTGCTATCAAGCAATATGTTATTCAACAAGCTACATCAGCAGACGGTATAAATTGGTCGGTATACGAAGCATTGACTACTATTATTTCAAGTGCTACTTCAGGTACCCATCAGGTAAATGCTTCCCCGGTACCTGGAATGTATACCCGCTATCGAATAAGCGTAACAGATACACTTGATGCAGTTTCAAGCCATGTGGTTAGTAACACGGTAAAGAAAAACAGTCCGCCTGCTGCTCCGATCATCGTCAGTCCTATGACCGGAAAGTCTACTTATAACACTACACCACGCTTTATGATTACTACAGGCACTGAACCAGACGGTCAGACACAGATTGTGGAAGTAAAGATTGATTCAGGTGAGTGGGTTAATAGTGTGGATAATCCTGAGAGATTTTCTACGAGTGGCTATCTGGGAAATGGTGTTAGTACGGTGTACCAAGCGGAACCGCTTGCAGTAGGAAACCATACTGTAACCTTCCGCTGTCTTGATAGTGATATTGAGTCTGCAAGCACAGAAGTTGTCAGGACATTTACTATATTACCGCCACCTTTTGAAACGATTACTGCAAATGAGACTGTCGTAAAGGCAGCACATATTCAGACGCTTCGAACCGCTTTAAATATAGTGCTAAGTTATTACAACTTATCCCCTGTAATTTGGAGTGAAGAGATTATTGCGGGAAGAACAACAGTTAAAAAATGGCCGTCTCACATTACTGAAATCCGAAAGGCTATTGATACTATCATTACAGTGGTTAATGGTTTTGACTCTTCTGCAGCATTTGATATACCACCTGTGACATGGCTCCCTATTGGAACAGGGCGTCCAAAGGCGGATGTGATGCAACAAATCCACGATCTTATACTGATGCTGTAAGGTGTGTGATACGGCAACAGCACTCTTGTATTTTACAGGGGTGCTTTTTTAAATACACAAATTAATGTAATGGAGGTGTTTACAGTGAAAGAGATTTGGAATTGGATACAGTTAGCTTTTGCGGCTGTTGGTGCTTTTCTTGGATGGTTTCTCGGCGAGTTTGACGGATTTCTATATACACTGGTCACTTTTGTAGCTATTGATTATCTGACAGGTGTCCTTTGTGCGATTACAGATAAAAAGCTGTCCAGCGAAATTGGTGCCAAGGGAATTTTCAAAAAGGTGCTCATCTTTGTAATGGTAGGTATCGCTCATATTTTTGATACACAAATATTGGGGAGTGCAGGATACAATGGCAGCGCTTTGCGAACGGCGGTAATCTTTTTCTACCTAAGTAACGAGGGTGTATCCATTTTGGAGAATGCAGGTCATATTGGGCTACCCATCCCAGAAAAACTAAAGGCGGTTCTTAAGCAACTACATGGTCGTGATGAGGAACCTCCTAAGCCAGGTGATGAAATATGATTGACTTAACAAAAGCGGTAACGGTATTCATTGGTCGACGCGGTGAACACAATTACCGAAATATTGAGTTTGATGTATCAAGCCTACTGGAAGATAACTACCCAAGTGCCTCCTTAAATGCGATTTACAAAAGGCCTGATGGGGTTGCATATCCAGTAGTCACGAACTACGCTGATGGTGTCCTTACATGGCAGCCCAATGCAACTGACATATCATTTGTTGGTGTTGGTCGGCTTGAAATAAGGGTTACTTATGGTGATGTGGTTGGAAAGAGCACAAGAATACTAACCATAGTCGAGGATGCTCTTGTGGATGGAATTGCTGAACCACCAGAACCTCCTGCACAGGAATGGTTAAATAAAGTGCTTTCAGCTTTAGCTGAACTGGATATTGATGAAATAAATAATCTGCTCAACCTCACTTACAATCTATTAAACAACAACTATGATTTGCTAAATACAACACACAATTTGGTTGAGGATACCCGCGAAAATTTATATAGGCGGACAGGTATTCTACTCAACCATTTGCATCCAATAGAAACAGCTAGTGCACCGGATATGATTAGCCGGAGAGCAGCCATCACATTTAACAACATAGCAAATGGAAACAATGTAGTGATTGGCATGATAACATATACCTTCGTTACAGCTTTGGGTAGTCCAGCTGCAAATAATGTGCAGGTTCTAATTCAAGACACCCTTCGTAATACAGTTAAGACACTTGCTAGAGCTATAAGGGGCATTGATGACGAAATGAATATTGCCTATGGAACTGGGACTGATCCAAACCCAATTTGTACAGCTTACTGGACAAGTCAAAGGTTTTCCATAGGTAGTACTACCGTTGAGGCAGGTGAGAGCCTTTTTCTACTTGAAAGAGCAGAAAATGTGACTTCCGCAATACCGCTCTCATCCACAGCAACGGCTATTATTAGTGACTTCACCCGTTCGGCCTATTCAAGATATATTTTGTCGGGTAATGTCTCGGGTTCAGGCGGTGCAAACAGTGTCCGTGGTCCTTTGCACACGATATTACCTATTAATAGTGTGGTTATTGGCGGTCAGGGCGGAGAATTGTATACGACGGCTTATGATTGCCATTTGATAACTCTTTGTCGTCAATCGGATACTAGTGAAAAGGAACTGGACTTGTATATTTCCAATGATGAGGAGACGTTCACCAGAATTCAACGGAGTACACCTGTCGGATCGAATACTTCAGCAGAATCCTTGCACATTCATATTCAAATGCGGCAGGCCAGAGTTCCAGCAGGTTATGGGCTGTATATCTGTATGGGAAGTGATGGAACATCATCAAATGCTTATTGTGATTTAAAGTTTACCTATCACCTGTACCCTGTCCATCTTACACCTGAGCCAAATGATTAAATGTTGAGGTGATTATAATGAAATTATACAAACTAATACTTACGAATAATGCCTGCTACAAAGCAGGCAAAACAATAAAACCGAAGGGTATAATGGTTCATTCAACAGGGGCTAACAACCCATGGTTGAAGAGATATGTTGGTCCAGATGACGGTTTGCTCGGAAAGAACCAATACAATAATCATTGGAATCAGGATAAACCTGGAGGTCGTCAAGTTTGCGTCCATGCTTTTATTGGTAAGTTAGCAGATGGCTCCATTGCCACATACCAAACATTGCCTTGGAATCATCGTGGTTGGCATGCTGGAGGGGATGCGAATAATACCCATATAGGATTTGAGATTTGCGAGGACGGTCTAACCGATGCCTCGTATTTTTCTGCTGTTTATAAGGAAGCAGTAGAGCTTTGTGTACATCTTTGTAAACTCTATGGACTAAGTGAGAAGGATATCATCTGTCATAGTGAAGGCTATAAGCAAGGTATAGCCAGTAACCATGCGGATGTTATGCACTGGTTTCCTAAGCATGGCAAGACCATGGATACCTTTAGAGCAGATGTTAAGAAACTTCTAAGCGAAGAAGAAAAATCAGCAGAACCAGCGAAAAAGAAATACTACCGTGTACAAATAGGTGCATACACTGTCAAAGCAAATGCTGAGGCACAGCTTGCCAAAGCTAAAAAGGCAGGATTTACGGATGCATTTATTAAGTATGATTAATCAAAAGGGCGAGTTAAAAACAGTATTTCATAAATTTCATCAAGCCTCTCAAATAATATATCAAACTATTAAATGTATGTAGCCTGTGGGGGTTCTTCCCTTGCAGGCTCTTTTTTTATGCTCTGATTCAAATTAAATTCTACAAATCCTCAACTTCGACCTGTTCCCACGGCTATTAGGTAGGAGGTGATTCTCAGTGAATCAGCACGAGGATAAAAAAGTTACGAAGATATCAGATGAAGTTATAGACAAAAGCACTGCACTAAAGAGAGTATCACAGGAACGGTTACAACGTGAGTTTGATTATATCCAGGCAGAAAAATTACTTAGAAAGATGCTCGAAAAAGGCTTAATAACTGAAGTGGAATTCAACAAGATAGACGCACTCAACCGCCAAACTTTCTCCCCTTATTTGGCAGAGATAATGCCCTGAAATCGTTGATATATAAGGGTTTCAGAGGTAATATGTGACCTACCAAGAAGGAGGTGAGAGGATGAAAAAGATAACGAAAATAGAAGGAAATCTAGCCAACTCTTTTATTAAGCCAAAAAACCGAGTAGTTGCCTACTGCCGAGTTTCAACAGATAGTAATGAACAGCTAGTCAGCTTGCAAGCACAAAAGGCCCATTATGAGACCTACATAAAGGCGAATCCAGAATGGGAATATGCAGGCCTATATTATGATGAGGGAATCAGCGGTACGAAAAAGGAAAACCGCTCTGACCTGCTTAGGATGTTATCAGACTGCGAAACTGGGAGAATTGACTTAATCATTACAAAGTCCATCAGCCGATTTGCAAGAAATACTACAGACTGCTTGGAGATGGTTCGAAAACTGATCGGCCTTGGGGTTCATATCTATTTTGAGAAGGAAAACATCAATACGGGTTCAATGGAAAGTGAATTGATGCTCTCCATTTTGAGTGGGCTTGCAGAAAGTGAGTCAATTTCCATTTCAGAAAATACGAAGTGGGCCATTCAAAGACGATTTCAAAACGGAACCTTTAAAATTTCCTACCCACCATATGGATATCAAAACATTGACGGTCAGATGATAGTAAACCTCAAGCAGGCTGAAGTTGTGAAGTATATTTTTGCAGAGGTATTATCGGGCAAAGGCACACAGAAAGTTGCAAATGATCTTAATCAAAAGGGTATCCCTTCAAAAAGAGGTGGTCGTTGGACAGCTACTACCATTCGAGGAATTCTGACCAATGAAAAATATACTGGCGATGTTATTTTGCAAAAGACCTATACTGACAGCCATTTTAACAGGCACACCAATTATGGTGAGAAAAATATGTATCTCGTAGAAAACCATCATGAGGCAATTATTAGCCATGAGGATTTTGAAGCTGTAGATGCCATTCTTAATCAGAGAGCAAAAGAAAAAGCCATCGAAAAACGCAACAGCAAATATTTAAACCGATATTCTTTCTCCAGTAAAATCATCTGCTCGGAATGTGGCAGTACCTTTAAAAGACGGATTCATTCATCTGGAAGAAAATACATTGCTTGGTGTTGCAGTAAGCATATAAGCAATATAACGGAATGTTCTATGCAGTTCATTCGAGATGAAGATATAAAGACTGCATTTGTTACGATGATGAATAAACTCATTTTCGGTCAGAAATTCATATTAAGACCACTTTTAAATGGGTTACGTAACCAGAACAATGCAGCAAGTTTTCGTAGAATCGAAGAGTTGGAAACTAAGATTGAAAACAACATGGAGCAAAGCCAGATGCTGACGGGTTTAATGGCCAAAGGATATCTGGAACCTGCTCTGTTTAATAAAGAAAAGTATTCACTGGAAGCAGAAAGAGAAAGGCTTCTTGCCGAAAAGGATCAACTTACTCGGTCCGTAAATGGCAATTTTGCAAAAGTAGAAGAAGTTGATCGACTGCTCAAGTTTGCCACTAAGTCCAAAATGCTTACAGCACATGAGGATGAGCTGTTTGAAAATTACGTAGAAAAGATTATTGTTTTTTCACGAGAGGAAGTTGGATTTGAATTAAAATGTGGAATCACATTGAAGGAAAGGTTGGTGAATTAGATGGGTCACACGCCCTATGGATATAGAATTGAAGATGGAAAGGCTGTTGTAGATGAAATAGCATCGAAGCAAGTAAACGAACTATTCTCAGGATATTTGGCAGGACTTTCTTTGAAGGATGCTGCTAAACAAGCTGGGATAGACTGCTACCATGCCACAGCAAGTAAGATGTTGCAGAACAAGCATTACCTTGGCGATGAATTTTACCCTCCGATTATTGATGAGGAGACATTTGAAAAAGCAAGATTAGAAAAGCGAAAACGAGCAGAAAAACTCGGAAGGATATGGGAGTCTAAAGATGAACCAGAAACGCATTATCCTGTAAAGTTCAAAGCAAAACCTCTGGTGCAAAAATATGACGATCCATACAAGCAGGCAGAATATGCCTACAGTTTGATAGAAAGTGAGGTGTAATAAATGGTGGTAAGTAGGAATGTCACAGTGATTCCGGCAATTAAGCGAGTCGGAAATAATAAAAATAGTGAAAGCAAACCCAAAATACGAGTGGCTGCTTACTGCCGTGTTTCAACGGATAGTGAGGAGCAAGCTTCAAGTTATGATATTCAAATTGAGCATTATACAAATTATATTAAAAAGAATAAGGAATGGGAATTGGCAGGTATTTTTGCGGATGACGGCATCACAGGCACAAATACAAAAAAGCGTGAAGAATTCAACCGTATGATTGAAGAGTGTATGGCAGGAAAAATAGACATGATCATCACAAAATCCATCAGCCGATTTGCCAGAAACACGTTGGATTGCCTTAAATACATTCGTCAATTAAAGGATAAAAACATCGCCGTATTCTTTGAAAAAGAGAATATTAACACCATGGATTCTAAGGGCGAAATCATGCTGACCATTATGGCATCCCTTGCCCAACAGGAAAGCCAGTCCTTAAGCCAAAACGTAAAGCTGGGTATTCAATATCGCTATCAGCAAGGTGAGATTCAAGTCAACCATAAGCGTTTCCTAGGATACACCAAAGATGAAAACAAGCAACTAGTGATTGACCCAAAGGGTGCTGAGGTTGTTAAACGGATTTACAGAGAGTACCTTGAAGGGGCTAGCCTATTACAAATAGCTAGAGGACTAGAAGCAGACGGTATTCTTACAGCAGCAGGCAAAGCCAAATGGAGACCAGAAACACTGAAAAAAATACTTCAGAATGAAAAGTACATTGGTGATGCCCTTTTACAAAAAACATATACGGTTGATTTCCTTTCTAAAAAGCGAGTCAAGAATAATGGCATCGTTCCCCAGTATTATGTAGAAAACAGCCATGATCCTATCATTCCACGCGACCTTTTTATGCAGGTTCAAGAAGAGATGGTTCGAAGAGCAAATCTTCGGGGCGGCAAAGGCGGTAAAAAGAGAGTCTATAGCAGCAAGTATGCTTTATCGAGTATTGTTTACTGCGGTCATTGCGGCGATATTTACCGACGAGTACACTGGAATAACCGAGGTTACAAGTCTATTGTTTGGAGATGCGTCAGCCGTTTGGAGGAAAAAGGGTCTGAATGTACGGCCTCTACCATAAACGAGGAAATATTACAGACAGCAGTGGTCAAGGCTATTAACGAACTTTTGGCTAACAAAGAACCCTTCCTCTCAACGTTACAGAAAAATATAGCCACCGTACTTAATGAAGAAAATGATAATGCCACCGTTGATATTGATGGCAAATTGGAAGAATTGCAACAACAGCTTCTTATTCAAGCAAAGTCCAAGAATGACTATGAAGATGTGGCTGATGAAATTTATCGGCTTCGTGAATTGAAGCAAAATGCACTGGTTGAAAATGCAGAGCGAGAAGGAAAAAGGCAACGAATCGCTGAAATGACTGATTTCTTGAATGAACAATCCTGTGAGTTGGAGGAATATGATGAACAGTTAGTAAGGCGACTTATTGAGAAAGTAACGATATATGAAGATAAGCTCACCGTTGAATTCAAGTCTGGGATTGAGATTGACGAAGAGATATAGAATATTAACCGCCAATTAGGGGCTAGCACCCTTTGGCGGTTAATATTGGATTTTTTTAATTTTAAAGTTGCTTAAAACGACTTGTTGTGTTAAAATATACGCTGATACAAATAAGAATTTAGGAGGAACCGAAACTATGACAGCCTCAATGCGTTTAAGATAAGCTGGCAATAAAAAAAGCAGAATCTATCCCCGATGATAGGCTTTTTTGTTGTGCTTATTTATACGATATTGAGCATTCATTAGTTACGGTGAGGATATAGGTTATTAAACTATACCTTTATTTAACTATGTCTTTATTATGAATGTTTCCATATTGTATGTATGCAGACCAAAAGCCACATTGTGGATTTAGGCCTGCATTTTTTATTGCCTAGAATGCTATTCAAAATAGAAATTCAAGCAAAATAATATGCAGGAGATAATATAAATGGAAAAATACAACAATTGGAAACTTAAGTTTTATACAATATGGGCAGGGCAGGCAGTATCATTAATCACTAGTGCCATCCTGCAAATGGCGATTATTTTTTACCTTACAGAAAAAACAGGATCTGCGATGGTCTTGTCTATGGCTTCACTAGTAGGTTTTTTACCCTATGCGGTCTTTGGACCAGCCATTGGTGTATTAGTGGATCGTCATGATAGGAAGAAGATAATGATTGGTGCTGATTTAATTATCGCAGCAGCTGGGGCAGTGCTTGCTATTGTTGCATTGTATATGGAGTTACCTATCTGGATGGTTATGGTAGTATTGTTTATCCGTAGCATTGGAACAGCTTTTCATACCCCGGCTCTCAATGCGGTTACGCCACTTTTAGTACCAGAAGAGCAGCTTACGAAATGTGCAGGCTATAGTCAGTCTTTGCAGTCTATAAGCTATATTGTTAGTCCGGCGGTTGCAGCATTGTTATATTCTGTTTGGGAATTAAATGCTATTATTGCCATCGATGTATTGGGTGCTATGATTGCGTCTATTACGGTAGCAATTGTACGTATTCCTAAGCTAGGCGATCAAGTGCAAAGCTTGAAACCAAATTTCATAAGAGAAATGAAAGAAGGAATGGCTGTACTACGGCAAAATAAAGGATTATTTGCTTTATTACTCGTTGGAACATTATATATGTTTGTTTATATGCCCATAAATGCATTATATCCTTTAATCACTATGGAATATTTTAATGGTACACCGATGCATATTTCTATTACGGAGATTGCTTATGCCTCTGGTATGTTGATAGGGGGTCTATTATTAGGGTTATTTGGGAATTACCAAAAGCGAATCTTATTAATAACGGCATCAATTTTTATGATGGGGATAAGCTTAACCATTTCAGGATTACTTCCTCAAAGTGGATTTTTCATATTTGTAGTCTGCTGTGCAATAATGGGGCTTTCGGTGCCATTCTATAGCGGTGTGCAAACAGCTCTTTTTCAGGAGAAAATTAAGCCTGAATATTTAGGACGTGTATTTTCTTTGACCGGAAGTATCATGTCACTTGCTATGCCAATTGGGTTAATTCTTTCTGGATTCATTGCTGATAGAATCGGTGTAAATCATTGGTTTTTACTATCAGGTATTTTAATTATTTGTATTGCAATAGTTTGCCCAATGATAACTGAGATTAGAAAATTAGATTTAAAACAAAATTCATAGGAGGGCCATTTTTATGTATTTAATTTTCATGTAATTTTTCCTGCTAAAATCGCAGGGTTTTCCCTGCGTACAAGCAAATGAAAACATGCGATTATAGACAGGAGGAAAATGTTATGGAATTGATATTAAAAGCAAAAGACATACGTGTGGAATTTAAAGGACGCACTTGTTTAGATATAGATGAATTAGAAGTGTATGATTATGACCGTATTGGTTTAGTAGGAGCAAATGGTGCAGGAAAAAGCACGTTACTCAAGGTACTTTTAGGAGAATTAACTCCCCCAGGATGTAAAATGAATCGTCTGGGTGAACTTGCCTATATCCCTCAGTTGGACGAAGTAACTTTGCAGGAGGAGAAAGATTTTGCACTTGTGGGTAAGCTCGGTGTTGAGCAATTAGATATACAGACCATGAGCGGTGGTGAAGAAACAAGACTTAAAATAGCACAGGCCTTATCGGCACAGGTTCATGGTATTTTAGCGGATGAACCTACGAGTCATTTAGACCGTGAAGGAATTGATTTTCTAATTGGACAGCTAAAATATTTTACAGGTGCACTGTTAGTTATTAGCCATGACCGCTATTTTCTTGATGAGGTAGTAGATAAAATATGGGAACTGAAAGATGGCAAAATCACTGAGTATTGGGGAAACTATTCTGATTATCTTCGTCAGAAAGAGGAAGAACGCAAGAGCCAAGCTGCAGAATACGAACAATTTGTTGCGGAACGTGCCCGATTGGAAAGGGCTGCGGAGGAAAAGCGAAAACAGGCTCGTAAAATAGGACAGAAGGCAAAAGGTGCTTCAAAGAAAAAAAGTACTAAAGGCGGAGGGCGTTTAGCTCATCAAAAATCAATAGGAAGTAAGGAAAAAAAGATGCATAATGCCGCTAAATCCCTAGAACATAGGATTGCGGCCTTAGGAAGTGTAGAAGCTCCAGAAGATATTCGTAGGATTCGTTTCAGGCAAAGTAAAGCATTGGAGCTCCACAATCCATATCCTATTGTCGGTAAGGAAATTAATAAAATATTTGGAGATAAGGTACTGTTTGAAAATGCATCTTTTCAAATTCCGCTTGGAGCAAAAGTGGCGTTAACTGGTGGTAATGGAACCGGAAAAACAACTTTAATCCAAATGATCTTAAACCATGAAGATGGAATTTCTATTTCACCTAAGGCAAAAATAGGTTACTTTGCACAAAATGGTTACAAGTACAACAGTAATCAGAAAGTCCTGGAGTTTATGCAGGAGGATTGTGATTACAATGTTTCAGAAATTCGTTCCGTGCTAGCATCCATGGGATTTAAGCAGAACGATATTAGAAAAAGCTTATCTGTTTTAAGTGGCGGCGAAATTATGAAATTATTGCTAGCTAAAATGCTTATGGGTAGATATAACATCTTACTAATGGATGAACCCAGCAATTTCCTTGACATACCAAGCTTAGAGGCTTTGGAAATACTAATGAAGGAGTATGCCGGAACTATAGTGTTTATCACCCATGACAAACGGCTGCTTGATAATGTGGCTGATGTGATTTATGAAATCAAAGATAAGAAATTAAACTTAGTCCGATAATTATTTTACTTTTCGTATTTGACAGATCGTAAGTAGGCCAGTGAAAGAGGTTATTGATTTTATCTAAACGTTAAGTAGGTTAGACCTCTAATCAGGGAAAATAAGGCCTTCAAGATGAATTTTGAAGGCCCCCTTTCCATAGAAATATACGTAAAGCATAAGGAACACATGGCAAAAAAGGCGTTTCTCAGCATGGGATATAGCTTTTGATATTGAAAGGAGTGATTCAGTATGATAGATAATATTATTCAATCAGTGACAGAAAAATTATCCTCTTTGCCTTATATAGAAGGCATTGTATTAGGGGGCTCACGTGCAAGAGGCACCCATACAGAGGATTCTGATATAGATATCGGAATCTATTACAATTCAGAATCATTTGACCTGACAGCGATTAATCAAATTGCTACAGAATTGGATGATGAGAATAGAAACGACCTTGTTGTACCTCCCGGAGCGTGGGGTGATTGGATTAATGGCGGCGGATGGTTAGTTATAAACGGGTATCATGTTGACTTGATTTTACGTGATATAAAACGGGTGGAACAAATAATCAAAGATACGGAGCAAGGAATTGTTACTGCCAATTATCAGACTGGGCATCCCCATGGTTATATAAGTGCTATGTATCGTGGAGAATTGGCGATCAGCAAGATACAATATGCTAAGAATGAAAGCTTATGCGAATTAAAAAATCAGGCAGAAATTTACCCTGGTGCTCTAAAGAAGAACTTGATAAACTTTTTTATATTTGAAGCAGAGTTCTCTTTAATGTTTGTAAAAGCAAATGCGGGAGCAGAGGATAAATATTATATTGCAGGCCATGTTTTTCGTATTATTTCATGCTTAAATCAAGTACTATTTGCATGTAATAATGCTTATTGCATTAACGAAAAGAAAGCTATAAAACTGCTTGAAACTTTTGAATATAAACCTGAAAAATATGCCGAAAGGGTTAATCATATTTTTGAAGTACTCGGTCTTTCACTTTTTGAATGCTACGATATGACCGAGAAGCTTTATAAAGAAGTGAAAAAAATTGCAACGGAGATAAATAACTTTTTAAACGAGGGGAATTCAGATGAAAGAAAACAAATATGATGATAATATATTTTTTCAAAAATACAGTCAAATGAGTCGCTCGCAGCAGGGACTAGCCGGTGCAGGAGAATGGGGAACATTGAGAAAGCTGCTGCCGGATTTTAAAGATAAGCGTGTGCTTGATTTAGGATGCGGCTATGGATGGCACTGTATTTATGCGATGGAACACGGTGCTTCTTCTGTTGTAGGTGTTGATATTTCTCATAAAATGCTCGAGGTAGCCAAAGAAAAAACGCATTTTCCACAGGTTGAATATAAATGCTGTGCTATAGAAGATGTGGAATTCCCAGAGGAGAGTTTTGATGTAATATTAAGTTCACTTGCGTTTCACTATGTAGCAGATTATGAGATTTTAGTAAAAAAGATATATAGAATACTGAAGTCTGGTGGTAAGCTAGTTTTTACGGTTGAACATCCTGTTTTTACTGCCTATGGAACACAAGACTGGCATTATAACGAAAAAGGAGAAATACTGCATTTTCCGGTGGATAATTATTATTATGAGGGCAAACGGACAGCTGTGTTTTTGGGAGAAAAGGTTACAAAATATCATAGAACACTGACCACATATCTAAATACACTGCTTTCAAATGGTTTTATAATAAATCAGATTGTGGAGCCGCAGCCGCCGGAAAACATGATGGATATTCCGGGGATGCAGGATGAAATGCGCCGTCCCATGATGCTGATTGTATCGGCCAACAAAAAAGAGAAAAGATAAAATTGAAACACCCGCAACATAAACAGCAAAGGAGTGCGATATGATGCTATCTGAAAATAACTCCACACCAAGGAGTGATGAAGAGCTGCAAAAAAACATGGTTGCTGAACTTAAGCCGCACAATGCACCGATTACTCTTGTCGAATACGATCCGAGTTGGTCTGATTTGTTTGAACAGGAAGCGAACCGGATTCGTTCAGTACTCGGCAACAAAGCCTTGCAGATTGAACATGTAGGCTCGACCTCGGTACCGGGGCTTTGTGCCAAACCAATAATTGATATGCTGCTGGTTGTGAAGGACTCTGCCGACGAGCTATCCTATGTTCCGGCATTGGAATCAGCTGGCTATATATTGCGGATTCGGGAACCCGAGTGGTTCGAACACCGCCTGTTCAAAGGACCCGATACCGACATCAATCTGCATGTGTTCAGTTCGGGCACATCAGAGATTGATAGAATGTTACGTTTTCGAGATTGGTTGCGGACTAATGATGCTGATCGAGACAAATATGCACAAGTTAAGCGAAACTTGGCAAAGAATAAATGGAGGCATGTTCAACACTATGCGGACGCCAAAACGTCCATAATACAGAAAATCATGGAACGAGCTAGTTTGAATTTAGAAAATGGGATTCCTGAAAAAAATCTTTTTATGATGTGCAAAGCATTAAATTCCAATGCCATTTCTGAGTTGTCAGATGAGTATCATGTTAGAACATGTAGAAGAGATGAACTGGATATATGGAAAGAGATGCCGTTTGACGATGTGAAATCTGCCAAAGAATATAATGGGTTTATGACGGAATACTTTAATGATGTATACGGAAGTAAAGAAGATTTATTTTTTCAGAAGTGTTTATTTGTTTGTGATAAAAATGATACTCCTATAGGGACGTGCTTTGCGTGGAAGGCATATGAAAAAATTTCTACAATACATTGGTTTAAAGTCCGGAAAAACTATGAAGGATCAGGCATTGGTAGAGCTTTACTTTCCATTGTTATGAGAAGTATTAAAGAGAATGACTATCCGGTATTTCTTCATACACAACCATCCAGCTTTCGTGCAATAAAATTGTATTCTGATTTTGGATTTGCTTTTTTAACAGACCCAATAATCGGATATAGAAAAAATGATTTGGAGGAATGTTTAACCATTCTAAAAGAACATATGCCGCAAAAAGATTTTGAAAAGCTGCAATTTGCAGAAGCACCTGAGGATTTTTTGAAAGCAGTAAAATCTTCTAAAATAAACCAGTTTTAATTTAAATGTACGGGATAAGTCCAAGGAATCATCCCCAATTACATCCATAAAGGTCTCGAGATATGTGTCGGGATGCCCAGAAAGTTTGCGCGAAAGGAGCTCGCATTCGAGAATATGAATAACAAAGAAATACCGAAAGAAGCAATTCAAGCATCGAAAATTATAGAGGAGCTACTCGATAGTATATTAGTGGGTATATATTTGTACGGTTCTGCTGTTATGGGAGGATTACGCATTAATAGCGATGTAGATATTTTGGTTGTAATAAATCGTAGTTTATCTGAAAGAACTCGAAGAGATCTTACAGACAGACTAATGCTTATATCTGGGAAAATAGGAAACACAAAAGATATGAGACCTCTTGAAGTTACAGTCATTAATCAAAAAGATATTATTCCTTGGCATTTTCCTCCCAGATATGAATTTATGTACGGCGAGTGGCTAAGAGAGCAGTTTGAAAAGGGAGATATTCCTGAGCCGACTTATGATCCGGATTTAGCAATACTTTTAGCACAACTAAGAAAAAATAGTATTAACCTTTTGGGACCAAAGGCAACAGAAGTAATTGAGCCTGTGCCGATGACAGATATTCGAAAAGCAATTAAAGAATCGTTGCCCGGGTTGATAACTAGCATTAAAGGTGACGAACGCAATGTGATTTTAACTTTAGCCAGAATGTGGGTGACAGCATCTACTGGTGAAATCAGATCAAAAGATCTGGCAGCTGAATGGGCAATACCTCAATTACCTTATGAGCATGCCATTTTACTTGACAAAGCAAGAAAGGCTTATCTAGGAGGGTATATTGATAAGTGGAAAGGAATGGATTCTGAGGTGACTGAACTCGTTAATAATATGAAGAAGTCTATAGAGTCTTCCCTTAATCTCTAAAAGGCTGGTGTTGAGAATTCCATTGATAGGTTCTCTCATACCGAAATTTCTTAAAATGGTCAAAAACCGCTGGATATGTTCCCGTCTACCGATAGTTCCAAAAATGCTGCTGATATGTTTCCACAGACGGGCAAAGTAATATGACATCAATGCCATCAACTCGAGCCATGTGGAGACTATAGTTTCGCTGCAAAATGACGCAGAAAAACCAGCTGATGGAAGGTATAAAATCAGTAAAGCAAAGGATGGTGAAAATAAATGAAAAGGATATTTTTAGTTGAGGATGATAAGGCAATTGCCAGAAACCTTGTGCTTTTGCTCCGCTCAGAGGGATTTACAGTCACCCATGCACCTACTCGGAGTGATGCCTTTACAGCGCTTGCCGGAAATAAATTTGACTTGGCGTTGATTGATATTTCTTTGCCTGACGGAAATGGCTTTACGGTTTGCACGGAAATCAAAGAAATGCAGGATCTTCCCGTTATATTTCTGACGGCTTCCGGCGATGAAGCAAGTGTTGTTACCGGGCTGAACATGGGCGCGGATGACTATATTACCAAGCCTTTTCGTCCGCGTGAACTGATGGCACGAATCAGAACTGCCCTGCGAAAAAGTGGGCGTTCTCCAAGGGCTTTTGAAATTTGCGGAGTTCATGTGGATATGGCAAGCGGTGTGGTGAAAAAGAACGGCAGTGAGGTTTTCCTTTCAGCTCTAGAATATCGCTTGTTGTTGGTGTTTATTAACAACCCTAAAAGTATTGTCACAAGGAGCAGGCTGCTTGACGAATTGTGGGACGCTGCAGGGGAGTTTGTCAATGACAATACATTGACCGTGTACATCAAACGCTTGCGGGAGAAGATAGAGAACAACCCTGCCAGTCCGCAAATAATTCTGACCGTTCGCGGAACGGGATATAGATTGGGGGACAGGTATGCTTCGGAATAGAGAGTTTCGGCAGTTTGCCATTTTGTTTTCCTTAATGGCTGCCGCTGCTGTAACGCTGGGATTTGCAATCAATAGGTTGGCTGGAATCCTTGCTGCTGCTTCTGCCGCCGCCTTTGGAACAACGTTTTTGGCGTTTACCAAAGCCCGATATAAAAGTATTGCGCAGATTTCAGATCAAATCGATCTTGTACTTCATAACGCTGACCGCCTGTACATTGGTGAATCGGATGAAGGCGAACTTTCCATTTTACAAAGCGAGATAACAAAAATGATGCTGCGCATTCGGGAGCAAAACTACGCACTGAAAGAAGGAAAAGAACATCTTGCCAATTCGTTGACTGACATAGCCCACCAACTTCGCACCCCTCTCACATCCGTAAACCTTATTCTGTCATTGTTAGAGAACAACCCTGACGAAAATGAACGGAAAGCATTAATACGGGAAACAAAGGAATTATTTGTACAGATGGATTGGCTGCTTACTTCTCTATTGAAATTATCTCGTTTGGATGCGGGTATTGTGGTATTTCAAAGCGAGAAGATAGATGTAAACAGCTTGATATGCTCCGCACTTCGCCCGTTCCTAATCCCAATGGAACTGCATAGTATTGATTTACAAATAAATGCACCGAAGGGAATTATTATTCAAGGCGATTTAGGTTGGCTTTCGGAAGCAATTCAAAACATCCTCAAAAATTGTATAGAAAGTGCAGGTGAGAATGGGAAGATTGAGATTGTTTGCGAGAGCAATCCATTATTTACTGAGATTGCCATCCACGACAGCGGCGCTGGCTTTAGAAAAGAAGATTTACCATTCTTATTTAACAGGTTTTATCGTGGGAAAAACTCAAACGCTACAGGATATGGGATTGGATTGGCTCTCTGCAAGATGATTATAACACGGCAGGGAGGGATGATTACCGCAAAAAATCATCTCCAGGGCGGTGCCATATTTTCCATTCGTTTTCCAAAGTGACGAATCTCTCACCTGAAGGTCACAGAGATGTAAGTTGAAAGTTTTATTATATGGGTAAGCTATGAAAAAGGAGGATCACATAATGGAGTTTTTAAAAACAGAAATTTATGCAAGGTCTACGGTAAGGGTGAAAACCAAGTTACCGTGATTAACCATGTTTCGCTTACAATCCCAAAAGGGGAGTTTACCGCAATCATCGGTTCCTCTGGCTCCGGCAAATCCACATTGCTTCACATTATCGGCGGTGTGGACGTGCCAACAAGCGGAAAGGTGTATTTAGATGGACAGGATGTATATGCCCAAAGCAATGAAAAGCTCGCAATTTTCCGCAGGAGGCAGGTCGGACTGATTTACCAGTTTCACAACCTCATTCCCACTTTGAATGTGGTGGAAAACATCACCTTGCCTATCCTGATGGACAAGCGAAAAGTTAACGAGGAACGGCTGAATGATTTATTGGAACTGCTTGGGCTAAAGGACCGAAAAACACATTTACCCAATCAGCTTTCAGGTGGTCAGCAGCAGCGTGTTGCCATCGGGCGTGCTTTGATGAATGCACCGGCGGTGATGCTTGCCGATGAACCCACTGGAAGTTTGGACAAACGAAATGGACATGAAATCATCAAACTGCTGAAAGAAAGCAATAAAAAATACAATCAGACCCTTATTATAGTCACACATGATGAAAACATCGCTTTGCAAGCAGACCGTATTATCGGCATATCAGATGGCAAAGTAGTACGAGACGAGAAGGTTAGATCATGAACATTTTTAACAAAATCACCCTGCAGAGTATGAAAAAGAGCCACACACGAACGATTGTAACGGTAATGGGAGTTGTCCTGTCCGCCGCCCTGATTACGGCAGTTACCACCTTTGGCATTTCCCTGCTGAACTATATGGCAAGGGGTGCGGCTCAGAAATATGGCGGCTGGCACGTCAAATTTGAGGATGTGGATTCTTCTTTTGTAGCGAAACAGGCAAGTAACGATAAAGTTGCAAACACCGCAACATTTGAAAATATCGGCTATGCAAAACTTGAAGGTGGGAAAAATCACAACAAACCGTATCTTTTTATCGCCGGATTCAGCAAGAAAACCTTTAATGCCCTGCCCCTCACGCTGCTTTCCGGCAGACTACCGAAAAACAGCGGGGAGATTCTTGTTTCAGGGAGCGTCATGACAAAGAGCGGCGTTCATTTACAGGTGGGCGACACCCTTACCCTTGCTGTGGGGAACCGTATGAAGGTCAACAAGAAGCTTGGTCAGAGTGATCCGTACACTGCCGAAAGTGAAACTTTTGTGCCAAAAGCGGAGAGAACTTACACGGTGGTCGGTATCTGACAAACGCCCCACTTTGATGAAGATTCCGCATCGGGATATACCTTAATTACAACTGCAGATGCAGCAGATACGGCGGATGATCTCAGCTTATTTGTCACGCTGAAAGAACCGCATGAAGTTCATGCTTACGCAAAAAGTACAGCTGGAAGCCATGCTTACATCTTGAATAATGATGTGCTGCGTTTCATGGGTCTTTCGGATGATTCCAGCGATAAGCCGTTCAATGCACTTCTGTACTCAGTGGGAGGCATTGTAGTTCTCATCATCATGATTGGTTCGATTTTTCTGATTTGCAATTCATTCAACATTTCTTTGAACGAACGCACACACCAGTTCGGGATTCTCTCGTCGGTGGGAGCTACTGCAAAGCAACTGCGCCATTCAGTGCTGTTTGAAGGGCTTTGTATCGGGGCCATTGGCATCCCCATTGGTGTTCTCGTCGGCATAGCCAGCATCAGGATTGTGATAGGCATCGTCGCCAAGAACTTCGCAAACATTCTCTATACTGATGTACCTTTGGCATTGACGGTGTCCGCTCCCGCAATCCTCGCAGCAGTGGCCACCAGCATGATTACAATCCTGATTTCGGCCGATATTCCGGCTCGCAAGGCTGCCAATACGCCCGTGATGGAGTGTATTCGCCAAACCAACGAGGTCAAAATCCAATCCAAAACTGTGAAAACGTCAAAACTGGTGGAGCGTATTTACGGCTTGGAGGGAACTCTTGCATTAAAGAACTTTAAGAGGAACAAAAAGCGCCATCACAGCATTGTTCTGTCACTTGTTTTAAGCGTAGTGCTATTTATATCCACCAGTGCCTTTGTAACAGATTTGAAACAGGCGTCAGCGGGTGGGTACTACTTATGACATTGGTTTTGGTACACATGATATGAACGATAGCGAAATGCTGCAGCTTTATAACAAACTAAAAACCACCCATGGCGTTTACGAAAGCTCGTATCAAGTTGTTATGAAGTATTCCTGCGCTGCTAAGGGCAGCGACCTTTCAGGCGCTTACAGGAAATCCGTGGGTTCACATTCGCCAGAGGAAACGGTGAATCTGCCAATGACAATCCAGTTTCTTGATGACAGTGCCTATTTGAATATTATCAAAGCCTTGGGCTTGTCCGCGGAGGAATATACCGGACAAAATGCAAAAATAATCGCTGTTGCCAAAATGAAGGGCCGCGGCAATCAGGAGAAGATTGACCAGCTTCCTGATGTTTTCGCCAGTCCTTCCATGAATTTTACCATCGCTCCCGAAACAAATGGCCAGCCGAAAACGGAATATAGTCAAAATGTAGGCATTACGTTTGTCAATGCCGTGCCGCCTGATATACCTCCGATGACAGAAACCTCTGAGCAGCGGCCATACACTTTTAGTGTGATTGCTCCCTATTCCATCAAGGAGAAGCTTGCTCCCTCCGATACATCGTCGGATATCATGGTGAAGGGCATGACCTTTCAGTCAAAGAATCCATCGTAGTCGGTGGCTGAGATGAAAACGATGATTCAAGGTGCGGGAATCACAGCCTCGTACATCATTTTGAATACGTCTGAAATACTTGATCAGAGCCGCAATATGATATTCATTGCCAACGTGTTTGCTTATACTTTTATCATTATGATTTCGTTGATTGCGGTTGCCAATGTATTCAACACGATTTCCACGAATATCAAACTGCGCCGGCGGGAGTTTGCCATGCTTCGCTCTGTGGGGATGTTTGATCGCGATTTCCAAAAGATGATGAATTTCGAGTGTGCCTTTTATGGCCTGAGAGCATTGCTCTTCGGTCTTCCCATGGCGGCAATCTCTTCTTGGCTGATTTACAAAGGAATGGTCGTCGGTGGAGCGGACAATATCAATTTTGTGTTTCCGTGGGGCAGTATGGCAATCAGCATATTCAGTGTGCTTTTTATCGTGTTCATTACAATGCTTTATGCCATTAGCAAGATAAAAAAAGAAAATATCATTGATGCGCTTAGAGATGACATGACTTGATTCAAAACCCATATGGATGTTAAGTAAAAGCGGTATTCCTTAAAAACACTGCCGCATTAGCTTATTCTTTGTGCTAGTGCGACAGCCCCCGTATATTAAGTCAGAAAAGTTTGCTTTTATTAAGTAATTATTTCAGCTTCTAATCTGTAAAAATGTCTGCGCCGGCATAATATCCCTGCTTCTTTGGCATTACGCATGATGCTTATGATTGCTACGCAATGGTTTCTTTTCTTCGTTCCAGGGATGTTAATGATTGTGAATAAGGAAAATCTGGGAGACATGGGCTTAAGAAGGGAAAAAATTCCACTGCAAGTAGGTATCGGCGTATTACTTGCTTTTTCCATGTCATTGCTTTTGACTGTCTTCCCAATTATGCTTGGCTTTAAAAATATGGTTGGAAACACATCTTATACACAGACATGGCAATTTGTTTATCAATTTATCTATGCAATATTGGGAGCTGCTCTTGCAGAAGAATTAATCTTTCGCGGTTACATATTTAATAAATTACTGAAAATCAAGAACTCTAAGTGACTTGCTATAATTGTATCATCCTTGCTGTTTGGTCTGTTTCATATATTCAACGGAAATATCATTCAGGTTTTCATGACGGCATTTATTGGATTTCTCTTCTGTGTATTTAGAGAGAATCACACTAATCATTGCCCATGGTGTGTATGACGCCATGATTGCATTATGGGTTTCGATATTATAATCAGATCCAAAAGTGACATTTTGTAAAGTTAATCTTAAGGTTACATTAGCGCAAGTTAACAACACAATGGAAAAAAGCATTATTGATAATCATTTTTATATATGTTATACTGAAGCGAATATTTAGAAGAGAGGTATAGGGATGTTTATTGTTAAAATGAGATTCCGTTATTTAGTTTAGTACAAATAGCTAAATAAAAAAGATAAGGTAAAAAAGCCTATGGTTTTAGGTTAATTTGTTGTACCTTATTTTCGGATTCTTATAATGAACATTCATATGCTTTATAGTATCTTATTTATAGGCATTAAGTGTGACTGCCCTTAGTGTAGTTCTTGTTGTCCTATATTTTTTATAGAGATATTGGAGTTGCAGGTGAATCATTCATTTGCAGCCTTTTTTATATTGAATGATCGTTTTCAGGAATTCACATCAGATTTGATAAATGAGGTGAATTTGAAAATATGTGTATAAATAATATTAAGAAAAAAGATAGAATTAGAGAATTGATACAAAACAATAATAATTTATTTAAATGTCCTATATGCAGCGGGACAATGATTATGAATGATTTTGGAAGCTTGACTTGTAATTTAAAACATAACTTTGATTTATCTAAAAAAGGTTACCTGAATTTATTAGTATCGGGCAAAGCTCCTGTATATTCAAAGAAATTATTTGAAGCAAGACATAGAGTTTGTAAAACTGGTTTCTATGCCCCCTTGCTCAATAAACTTGCGCAAATACTTGATGAATACAAAAAATCCAGGGACAATAAAAAAATAAAGATTTTAGATACAGGATGCGGTGAAGGGTCCCACATTTACAGTATTTCTCAAAGGGCTAAAGAAAATCAGGGCAACATTTATGTAGGAGTGGATATTTCAAAAGACAGTATCAGTATTGCTGCAAGAAACAATGCTCATATTATTTGGTGTGTGGCAGATTTAACAAGGCTGCCTTTTCAAAATAAGAGTTTTGATGTGGCACTAAATATTTTATCTCCAGCTAATTATGGTGAATTTGATAGAATATTAAATGATAGTGGAATTGTTATAAAAGTAGTTCCAGGATCCAGTTATCTTAAAGAATTACGTGAAATAATTTATATTGACAAGGATATTCCTGACTATTCAAATAGTAAAGTAATTGATTATTTTAAGCAAAAGCTGGATATTAAGGATATTCAAAATATCAACTATAAATTTGATGTCAGTGAAGAACTTTTACCGTATTTCATTAAAATGACACCATTAACTTGGGGAAAAAGTATTGAAAAATTAAATAATGTATACAAAAAGAATATATCTTCAATAACTGTAGATTTAACATTAATAATTGGTATTAAGAAAAGATAATTGGATATGCAGAGAAGAATTAATATCTGGAGGTAGATTATATATAAGTATGTATGAACGAATAGAAGCCAATCGGCTCAAAGGTCTTTTTAAAGGCGGGCTTGTTTCGCATGAAGAGATTGCCCATGCAAATGATACTGTGCTGAATGAGCATAGGCCGGTTTGTATTTATAAAGATGGAGTTTTTTTGCTTGATGATGTAGGCGGACTAAGTGGATTTGCTAATTTTTTAGGGACTGTTTATGAAAGTGAAGACAAGGTGGAAAGTAATGAGCTTCGTGCTTGGGCAAAGAGACTTGGCTGAAGTGAAAAAAACATTGCCAATAAAAGGATATTGTAGCATGATGATGGGCATAAAAATTGTATAACAATGAAATTGTAATTTCACTACGAAGAGGAGAGATTTTATTATGGATAAGACTAACCCGGAGAAAGCAGTTAAAGAGTTGACCATGCTGTTGATGTATTTAACAAGATTTAAGGAACGTGATTATTTTGGATCAGATCTGGATATGGCTTGGAAGGGATATGATTTCGATATTATTAATGAACTGGATAAGGAAGATTATATCCGGCAGGGGAGCCACCGTTCTAAGTCTGTAGCAATTACAGATGAAGGCATGAAATTATCACGGGAATTATTGGCCAAGTATAATATATCAGATTGGAAGTAGATATATATGGTGTATCATTAATCGGCAAATGAGGGGAATGAGTATGGATTTGTATAAAACCAAATCTATACTTTCCTGTTATATAAAACTAAAAGTATAATACATTAGGGATAGTTCACCACAAACTTTATATCAATTTCTGAGAATTGACATCTGTTGAAAACTTGAATATAGGGTTTATGGCATCCCAGCTTTTTTGACCAGCTGCTCATTGTTCCCGGATATTTATCCTGGCATTTTTCAGCTGCTGCTTTCATTTCCGCCGATCTGGATAGACAGAACTTCCTTCTTCCCTTCATCATTGATGCCGAGAATGATATATGCGGCAAGTTTTTGTATTATATCATTATCTTTAACCGAAAAATGCACAGTCTCTTACACCAAATCTATCTATATTCTCTTGCTTTTTAAGCCCCTAATAAAAATCCGGTCCAAGCCTTGTATGATTCGTTCTGTGGTAAGCCGGGAATTGTTTAAATGAAAATCAAGATCATGAAGTGCTGATAACATGATTTCAACAGTATATGTAATATCAACGTCAGAGATATCTCCATGCTGCTCGGCTTCACTTAACAATGTTCTGCATGTATTGCGCATCCATTGATATAGAGGAGTCTGCATTGGACGATATCCCAATATAGTGCGGCTGACAGCACAAAGCCATGGATTTTTTTCATCTAAAAACGTAACAAATCTCTCTATAACATGATACAGTTTATCTAAAGGTTCGGACTCTAAGTTTTTATTTAAATATTTGTTGAGTTCATTAAATAAAGGCTGACACTCTTCTTTAACAATTTCAATACAAATATCACCTATTTCTTTATACCTGCGATAGAGAGTTGCTTGCCCAACCTCTGCGGCTTTTGCAATCTGATGCATGTTTACACCATCAGTACCTTTATTATCAATAAATAGTTTTCTCGCTTCGAATAAAATTCGTCTTCTGTTTTTATCTTCTCTAGAAAGTTTTGTAGTGGAAGTATCCATTTCTTTTTCTTTACTCACTTAAAGTACCTCCTTTAAAAAATTTTTATTCTTGACAATCGGACAAGTTGTCCGATATAATACAAATATAGAAACGGACAAATTGTCCGTAGGCTATTATAACATAGGCAACATTGAAAAGACAAGAAGCTGGAGGAGGGATTTGTATTAATTAGATCTATTTTATTATTTCATTAATTTGAATAAGAAAATATGAAACACATTGCTTTATATAAACTATGAATTAAAAAGATAGCTCTTTTACTTGCTATCAGGGATATTAAAAGAAAATGAAAGGTGATGTTATTTATGGTAAAAAAATTATATTTTCTGCCTGCTGGTTCTTGTTTTCTTGATCAGTCAGCGGTTAATAAAAATCTTCCATCAGGTAAATTAGTTGAAATGCCAGTATGGTGTTTTTTATTAGAAACAAAGGAGGGCTCTATTTTAGTTGATAGTGGAATGCCAGATTGTTTTGTGAATAATCCAGATTATTATAAAGGAACTCGAAGAGAAGGCAGACTAGTTCCTAATATGACTGAGGCTGACAGAATTGAAAATATCTTAAAAAAAGTTGGATATAGTATCAATGATATTCAGATGGTTGTGAGTTCTCATCTACACTTAGATCATGCTGGAGGAAATGGACATTTTAGAAAAGCACCGATTATTATTCAGAAAACAGAATTCGAAGCTGCTATTGGCAATGATGATTATTCACCTTATGAATGCAGAATATCAGATTTAAATTACAAGTTGATTGAAGGAGATTATGAATTGGCACCAGGTATACAGATTTTTCATACGCCAGGTCATTCACCAGGTCATCAATCAGTACTTGTAAAAACCGAACGAACAGGATATATACTCTTGACTATTGATGTGGCATACAATAAAGAAATTTTTGATAATGATATTCCATTTTTATCGTCAGATACAGAGATGGCTTCAAAGTCAATTAGTAATATGAAAAAACTTGTTCAGGAGATTAAACCAGAGTTCATATTTTTTGGGCATGATGCTGAACAGGCAAAAAACTGGCATACATTATATCCAAATTTCTTATAGGAGAGAATTAGATATGAAAAATAAATCAGTTTCATTATCTTTTTCACTTTCTTCTTCAGAGGCAAGCTGGGTAATGGTAGGCTATAGTATTATAATGGCAGTTGGAGCAGGAACTTATATAGCTGAAAATCAAAATTTCCAGTTATATAAAACTAAAACTAATCTATTTTACACAAATCTATTTATATTCTCGTTTTTCCATTCACTGCGGCTGTGTATCAGATGCGGCATCAATTTGAATAGGCTGTCCCAGGTGCTCTTTTCTTTTTCTCTTGCAGATACGATGTCCTATTTTTTTCTTTTTTGGGCTTTCAGTGCTTTTTATTAAAATTAATGTGTTGGTCAGGCTAAATTATTTCATTAAAGTTAATGCTTAATAGTAAAAATGTAATTTTAAAAAATTACATTTTATAGTTGTAATAAAAATTCTTTTGTGATATGATTACGTCATAGTAAATAAAGTTAATTTTAGAAAGGCACAATATTTTATGAAAAAGTTGAGTGAATTGGTTGAATTAGTAAGTGGATCTCCTCAGTTTAGGATTACTGAAGTGTTTGATGAGAAAACACCGCTTTTTACTTATTATAGTCAAACAGATTTAACAGATGATTTGGTGGGTATTATTTCAAATGGTGTGGACAATAAACAGGTCAGAACCAATGATAAAGTAAATACCTTGTGCCATGGTGATGTGGTGTTTAGTTTAATTACGGGAACTGCAGCCATGGTAAGAAAAGAGTATGAGGGATATCTTTACACGCAAAACTACGTTAAGTTGTTACCTGGCCATAACATTGACTCAAAGTTTTTGGTCTATCTCATTAATGAAAACAAAACCATTAAGAAACAGTTTGTGCTGGGGCTGCAAGGTTCGCAAGTTTTAAAATATACTCTTAAGCAGCTTAAAGAGCTTGAAATACCGAGAATACCTTCCATAGATAAGCAAAAAATTATAGGACAAGTTTATTTTAATCAGTTAAGACTGAAAACACTTAGAAATAGGGCAGCAGAGCTTGAAGCAAAAATCATATTATCCCGGTTAGAGGAGGCAAGTGAGAAATGAATGAAGAGCAATTTGAAACTGAATTAATACAATATATTACCAGTGGAACCATAACTAAACCTGAACACCTGGAAGTAATCAGCGGCTTTACGGTTAGTGAAAAATCTGCTGATTACTGTGTGAAAACAAAGCTGTGGAAGTATGAACCCAAAATTAAAACTACAGATCAGCTTTGGGATAACTTCAAAGAGATTCTTGAGAGGCACAATCAAAATACACTTGATCATCCACTAAGTACTGTGGAATTTAATCAAGTTAAAAAGATTATATCTGATATTCAAACACCATATGAAGCTGGACAATTTTTATATGGACTCAATGGTGTATCGCAAATCGAAATTGATTTGGATGACGGCCGTCACGTGTTTTTAACGGTTTTCGATCAAAAACAGATTGGCGCTGGGGATACGGTATATCAAGTGGTTAATCAAATTGAACGCCCTGCAGTTATCGCTGGGAAACAAAGCCGCCGTTTTGATACTACACTTCTTATTAATGGTTTGCCTATCATACAAATTGAAGAAAAACGTGATACACATGATGTCAATGAAGCGCTGAATCAAATGCATCAATATTCTAAAGAAAACCAATATGGTGATATTTTTTCCACCTTGCAGATATTGGTGGCAATTACGCCAAATAATGTGAAGTATATGGCGAATACCACGCCGGATAAGTTCAATAAGGACTTTGCTTTTAACTGGCAGCGTAAAAGTGATAATATCATTGTTCGCAATTGGAAAGAGTTTGCGGATTCAATGCTAAGTATTCCAATGGCACATCAGATGGCTACTAATTATATGATTTTGGATGGCACAAAAAACAAACAAATGTTAAAAGTAATGCGTCCATATCAGGTATACGCCACTCAGAATGTAATTGAAAAATTAAAGAAAGTTGATTTTGAACTGGGTACAAATAAAGTAGGTTATGTTTGGCATACCACTGGTTCCGGTAAAACTATAACCAGTTTTAAAACAGCATGGCTTGCAAGCCGCATGCCGAAAGTTGACAAAGTTGTCTTCGTAGTGGATAGAATTGCTTTAACGAAACAAACAAATGAAAATTACAGGGCCTATGATCCGGATGCTGGTGAAGATATGATTGGAAGTGTTCAAGATACCAATAATACTACTGATTTAAGCCGTAAACTAAAGAGTAAAGATAATGGTATCATTGTTACTTCTGTTCAAAAACTTGATACTTTAGTGAAACGTAAATCATTTAAATCACCTGATAAAAATGTTGTATTTATTGTGGATGAGGCACACCGTTCAACTGGAGGCGAAAGTTTTGCAAAGATACAAAAGGCTTTTAGAAAATCCGCCTGGGTTGGTTATACAGGGACACCCATGTTTGATGAAACTACCAGCGGTTTGCGAACTGAAGACATTTTTGGACCGCTGCTACATGCCTATACTATTCGTGAAGCAATTGCAGACAGAAATGTTTTAGGTTTTAAAGTGGATTTTGAAACAACCATTGATGAAGAGCAAATGAAAACCAAATATCTGCCAAATTTTTACCGGGAACGCTATCCGAAATGGACTGAACAGCAAATTAAAGATAAGATCAATAATCTAAGTCAGGAAGATATGGATGATGCGGTTGAACCAAGTTTCTATGACGAAAATCCGGATCACATCAAATTAGTAGTTGAAGATATTTTCAAGAACTGGCGAAATCGCTCAAACGAAGGTAAGTATAATGCACTTTTTACCACTCATGTTGGCGGCGGGAAAGCCAGTACGCCAATGGCAATGATGTATTTCAATGAATTTCAGCGAGTAAATGATGAGAATAAGAAGAATGGTGGACAAACATTAAAAGTAGCAGTTACATTTAGCCAGAACTCATCCAATAATGATAGCATGCTTGCCACCAATCAAGGTTTATATGATGCTATAAAGGCCTATAACAAAGAATTTGGTACAAGTTTTGGCATGGATGATGTAGCTGGATATACACAGGATGTTACTAGTCGTTTGAATAAAACTGCTACGGACAAGAACTTCCTGGATATTGTGATTGTGGTAGATCAGCTTTTGACTGGATTTGATGCACCGGAACTTAATACCCTTTATGTAGATAGAACACTTAAAGGGGCCGGACTTATTCAAGCCTATTCAAGGACAAACCGTATTGCTGACATGCAGGAAAAACCCTGGGGGCGTATTGTAAACTATCGCTGGCCTGCTCAAAATGAGAAGCTGATGAATGAAGCTCTGGCAATTTATGCCAATAAAGATTCAGCAATTTTATCAGAAAATGAGCAGCGTAAATCCAATCAAAAAGATGGTATTATCGCTAAAACTTTTGAGGATGAGTTTAATGAAGTCAAAGAGGTTGCTCAGAAATTAGGCAGTTTAACTAATAAGTTCCAGCAATTGCCGCCTTCTGAAAAGCAAAAAGAATATATGTTTGATTTGCTGCGTGATTATAATGCCGGTATGGCTAAATTAAAACAATATACCTCTGAAGAAGTTGATGGAAATACAGTAGGTTTCAACTACGACAATCCTGATGAATTAGTTGAAAAATTAGGCATGACAGGTGCTCAAGAAACCATGCTTACCACAGTTTTAACCAATGAGCTTAAACAGTATATGTCAAAGAAAAAGAAAATTCCTTTTTATCAAATTGAGTTGAAAATGACCCATGTCAAAGATGTGAAAATAGATTATGATTATCTAACTGAATTGGTGGAACAATTATTAAACCAGGTGCATGAGGGCAAGAGCCAGGAGGCGCAAGCTACGAAAGAGAAAATTGATCAATTTGCCACTGGCTTGGAAGACAGAAATTATGCTGTAAAGGTTATGAATGCAGCAATTGCTATTATCAAAGGGCATTTTCCAACCGAGGGCTTTAATCTTAAATATCCAGTAAAATTGAGAGATAGTGAGCAAATTATTCAGGCGGCCAACAATGTCAGCCTTGATAGAATGTTCCTGGATTTTCGGGTGAAGTGGGGAATTACAGACATTATCACAAGTGCCCAGATGCGTGAATTATTTAGTCATCATCGTTATGGTATACAGGATTTAGATGATACCGGTCAAATCCGGGATATAATTGCCAAAGCAAGCAGGGATTATAAGACGTTGGCACATGATGAAAAGATACAATCTTTGTCTAAAATCAAGTATCGTAATGGTTTGCGTAAAGCCATTTATGAATTGGCTGATGAGCATGCTGAAAGCTAATTTATATCTAATAAAACTTTAAAATTAATTATTAAACTGCTAATTATCAATTGACAGTTAAGATAGGAGATAAAATGGATAAAAATAAAGCTAATGTACCTAAAATAAGATTTCCAGGATTTACCGACCCTTGGGAACAGCGTAAGTTAAAAGATGTGGCATATTATATAAGGGGATCATTTCCTCAACCTTATACAAACCCAGACTTTTATGATGAAGAAAATGGAAAACCATTTGTTCAAGTTGCAGATATTGGATTTGATTTGAGATTAAATCCTGATACAAAAGCACATATCAGCAAAATAGCTGAGCCTAAAAGTCGATTTGTTGAAGCTGGAAAGATAGTAGTTGCTTTACAAGGAAGCATTGAGAAAAGTATTGGCAGAACGGCTATTACACAATACGACGCTTATTTTGATCGCACAATATTAATTTTTGAAGAATATAAATTCCCCATAGATAAACAATATTTTGCACAAGTAATTAAGAAACTATTTGAGATAGAAAAGGAAAGAGCGTGGGGAGCAACTATTAGCACAATTACAAAAGAACATTTAAATGATTTTATAATTGGCGTACCCAAAATTGAAGAACAGAATAAAATCGGTTTGTTTTTTCGTAATCTTGACAACCTTATCACCCTTCATCAGCGTAAGTTAAATCACCTGAAGGATGAGAAGAAAGGTTTGTTACAAAAAATGTTCCCGAAAAAAGGTGAGAATTTTCCAGAACTTCGTTTTCCGGGATTTACTGACCCTTGGGAACAGCGTAAGTTAAAAAATATAGTTGATGTTAAAAGCGGGAGAGACTATAAGCACCTTTCAGAGGGTAAAATTCCAGTCTATGGAACTGGTGGATATATGCTAAGTGTGAATGAAGCTTTATCATATAAAGAAGATGCGATAGGTATTGGGAGAAAAGGTACAATTGATAAACCATACATATTGAGAGCACCTTTTTGGACTGTGGATACCTTATTTTATGCGGTTCCTGAGAATAATAATAATTTAAATTTTGTTTATGATATTTTTCAAAATATAAAATGGAAACAAAAAGATGAATCAACAGGTGTGCCAAGTTTATCCAAAACTGCTATTAATAATGTAGATGTTTTGATACCTGATTATAAGGAACAGAAACAAATAGGTGACTTTTTCCAAGATATTGACAACCTTATCACCCTTCATCAGCGTGAGTCATTTTTGATAATGATTCCTGGTTAACTTAATCCTGACAATGAACGCATAACCAAATCTACATCTTTATTTTCAAGTTCCTGAATAATGTGTAAATAGGTTTTTTGGGTTGTTGTCATACTAGCATGACCTAACCTTCTGGCAACACTTGCAATTGATACACCAGCAAATAACAAAAGAGAGGCATGGGTGTGCCGTAATCCGTGAATTGAAATTACTGGAATTTTTGCATTTTTACAGCGTCTTGTTAATATGCCATTGACAGTTGAATTATATACTTTGTTTTCTGTAAATATAGGGCTGCCTTCCGGCAATCCATTTAGTAATTCAGAAAACTGAATTACTGTTTGCCAGTCTATTTGTACTTTTCGTACAGAAGATTGATTTTTTGTTGGAAGAAAGCCGCCACTTCCTTTATAATCCCATGTTTTACTGATTGAAAGAATCTGATGTGAAAAATCAAAATCTTTGGGTGTAAGCGCTAATGCTTCTGAAAATCGCATTCCGGTTTTTGCAACTAATAGTATAAACCAATCCCAGCTTACTTCAGGCTTTAAATCAAGATTGCTTAATAGAGTATGCAGCTCAAACTGATTCAGGTACTTTGTTTTTTTATCTCTTGGAGTTTTTCCTTTGATTATTGCTTTTCGCGTAGGATCCCTATCAATTAGACCTTCATCCACTGCATCCAAAATTGCAGCTTTTAATTGATGATGAAAATCCATTGTTGTTTGACGTTCATGCCATGCAGCATAGTTATTAAGTAATTGCTGGTAAGTTATACGATTCAAATCGCAAATTATAAGTTTTGGAATAAGTTTTTCAAGCCATTTTTTCGTCATAAGGTATTTATCCATAGTCACTTTCCTTATAGCACCATCTTTGTAGACTGTAATCCATTGCCCATAATATTGGTAAAATAAATCAGTTCTTTTTACTTTTTCTAACATTATTAATTCCTCCTTTGATTTATGGAAAATTACCTCACGCTGATCATTTAAATGAGATGTTGCTTGCTTAATTTTTTATGAAATAATTAGTGTGCGCATAAATCAATAATTGGGAAAACACACCTATTTTTTAGTATAACCATATGTTGGAATTTAGTAATTAGTATTTTTACCTCATTATTATTTTTAATAGGTATCTTATGCTAAGTTTGGGGTTCTGCATCTAATGCTGGCTACACTAAGGGAAGCAAGTAAAAGAGAAATAGTGAAGAACCATAGCCTTGCTTAACGGTGCTTTTTTTAACCTACAGCAATCGGGAAATTGAGCAGTTAAAAAGCAGAATAGAAGAGCAGGAATGTGTAAAAATGAGTTCGACAAAACTGCTGAAGCCCTGCATTCATCCAGGCTGTCCCAAACTTACAGAAGAAAGATACTGTCAGGATTGTTGCAGATAGGGGAATGGATAAGGTTGATGATACTATGAAAATCGCTCTAATTTCTTGTGCAAGCAGGAAAAAAATATAAATGTAACGCATCAGAACTTTATTGAAAGAGTCCAAGGTTTGCTCTTGCATACGAATACGCAAAGAAAAACAGTGATGAAGTATATATTTTATCAGCTAAGTATGGCTTGATTTCTGAAAATGGAATAATAGAATCTTATAATGATACTCTTAGAGATAAATCCATATCTGAAAGAAAAGAATGGTCCTCAAAGGTTTTGGAGGATTTACAAAGTAAATTTGGGAAACGATGATATACTGCATAAGACAGAAAGAGGAAAAAGTTCAACTATAAAAAATTGAAGGTAATGTGTCTAATGAGGCTAAAAAATAGCTGGGGGAGTGGGTAAGTATGCTGTGGTTGACAAAATAAATAAACAATTTTATAATGTGTTTATAAAAATAACAAACCAAAGGGGCAATATATTTGGATGTTGATAAACTTACTATAGAAGAACTTAAGAACGGATATAGATTTGATATAGATACTAATTCTTACATTTGCAATAATTGCGGAAAGAGATTTGAAGTTGGTGAAATTTATTCTTTTGCTGGTAGATTTTTTGAAGCATCTCGTGCCATCAAAGTACATTTAAGTACGGAACATGGGAACTACTTAAAGCAATTACTTTATTCAGAATCTAAGTATAATACACTCACAGATAATCAGAAAGAACTATTATTTTTGATATATTCGGATATGTCAGATAAAGAAATTGCAAAAATACTTGATATTTCTCCTTCTACAGTAAGACATCAAAGGTTTATGCTTCGTGAAAAGGCAAAACAGGCAAAGATGTATTTGGCAATCTATGAGCAGGCAATTGAAAAGAAGTCCTCAATGGATGAGGCTATAGTACCTATTCATAATGATGCAACTATGGTTGATGATCGATATGTTATTACTGAAAAAGAGCAAATATTAAAAACTGTATTTGAAAATCTATCTCCCTTAAGACTAAAAACATTCCCCAGGAAAGAGAAGAATAAAATTGTTGTTTTGACAAAAATAACGGAACAGCTGGAACATGGAAAACACTATATGGAAAAAGAGTTAAATCAAATATTGAAGGAGATTTATGGCGATTATGCGGTGATTAAACGTTACCTGGTTGATTATGGATTTATGGAAAGAACTGATGATTGTAAAGAATATTGGCTGAAATAAGATAAAAACCAATTATTGGAAAGGGATGATAGCTTATGAATAGAAGAAAAGAGCTTAAAGAACTGTATAAAGCTATGAAATCAGATATGGGGATATTTATTATTAAGTCTAACTTTAATGATAAGTGCTATATAGAAGTAACCCAAGATCTGAAAGGTACAATAAACAGCACAAAATTTAAATTAGAATTAGGAAATCATCCTAACAAAGAACTTCAAAAGGACTGGAAGGAACATGGAGAGTCAAATTTCACAATTGAGATACTGAAGAAGCTTAAATATGATAAGGATGAAACAAAAGTTGATTACAGCGAAGAACTAAATATATTAAAATTGATCTGGGAGGATAGTTTGTCCAAAAAAGGCATGGAATTTTATAAAAGACAAATTTAATTTCAGTTGACTAGGAAGCCAGATAAGGAAAATACTGTAAATAGTGTATTGTAAAATATACTAACAAGAAAAAATGTTCATATAGGGATTATTAGTGCATCTACCAACTTCTCGGAAGGAAGAATGGGAGAAAAGGGTAAGCTGGATCATTACATCGGTGTAGTAACTTCAAATGATGAAACATCAGAATTCCATGTGTTGAAAATAGAAGCAAGTACCTGGGCAGTTTTCGAATCAATTGGACCATTTCCGGAAACACTTCAAAATATATGGGGAAGGATATACTCAGAGTGGTTTCCATCTTCAAGATATGAGGCAGTTGAGGGCCCTGAAATTTTGTGGAATGAGAGCCCAGATACTGGAAATCCAAAGTATCGAAGCGAAATCTGGATTCCAGTAAAGAAAAAAGACTATTAATTGCATCAATGTTTATGATTGATGCACTCCTACGGTTACACTGATTCATCAAATCTAAATCTTGACAATATATAAGATTAGTACTATAATTTAGAAAAAATTAAATTTAAAAACTATGACAGGAATCAAGTAAATATATGATATTTAAAGAGAGTGATGTTTGATGTAAATTCACAATACTCATGTATTGAAAACTCGTCCTTGAGTTATTGGTTGAAATACAAGTAGACTGTATCGGATGAATCCGTTATTTTATAAAGAAAAAAATTTGGATGGTACCGCGATAGACCTTTCGCCCCATGGGAAGGTCTATTTTTTATGCTTGTTTTTAGAAAATAATTTTTACTGGCCAGTGAAATTATATATTAAAAATATTAAATTTTTGTTTACTAAATGGAGGTATCTTAATGGAAGAAGTCAATTATACTTCTGAAAAAATGGATTATGTTCCAATATCCAAATTACACTATAAAATTTTATGGCTCATCGGTCTTGGAATATTTTTAGATGGATTTGATGTATATCTGGCAGGTGGAGTTTTAGGTGTGCTGTTAAAAAGTGGATGGTCAAGCATAAGCTTGAATGCTGCTTTTATTTCTGTAACTTTTTTAGGGCTTTTGATAGGGTCACTTATCACTGGATTTTTAGGAGACAGTTTTGGACGTAAATTTTCTTATCAGCTGAACCTTTTGATATTTGGTGGAGCATCCCTTGTAGCTGCATTTTCCCCCAATATGATTTTTTTAATAGTCTGCAGGGGAATAATGGGAATTGGACTCGGTGCTGAAATTGTTACAGGATATGCATTACTTGCAGAATTTGTGCCTTCAAAAACCAGGGGAAAGTGGGTGTCCATGCTTTCCCTTATAACAAACGTTTCTACACCGGCGGCTGCATTTCTAGGATATCTTATAATACCACGGTTTGGCTGGAGATGGATGTTTGTATTTGTAGGTGTATTTTCCGTAATTGTATGGTATATGAGAAAAAGTATGCCTGAATCTCCAAGATGGTATGAATCCAAAGGAATGGAAGAAAATGCACAGCATGTTGTGAATATATTTTACCATGAAGCAGAAAAGGAAGCTGATAATTCCATAGCACAACCTAATGTCATAAGGAAGGAACATGATAAAGAATCGGGGAAGTTTAGTGATTTATTCAGTAAAAATATGATCTCGAGAACTATTGTAGGTTGTGTAGTACTGATTGCCATAAATACTTTAATATATACTTTTGTAAGCTGGGCACCTACATTTTTCCTGAGAAAAGGCATAAATGTGTCTAAATCATTGGGATATACAACCATAATGATGATAGGTGCACCTCTTGGAGCATTAATTGGGAGTTTTATTGTGAATAAATTGGGGCGTAAATGGTGCCTTACTGCATTTATGCTTGCAGCAGGAATACTTGGATATGCATATGCTTCACAAAATACTATGGCTGTAATACTGACTATGGGTTTTTTCCTCACTGTAATTATATATATACTTCTTACACTTGGCCTTGCCATTTATGTTCCGGAATTGTTCCCCACAGATATAAGACTTAGAGGATCGGGGTTTTGTAATGCAGTAGGAAGGCTGGCAACTATATTCAGCTCTTATGGAGTAGCATGGATGCTTAAAAACTATGATACCAGAACTGTTTTTATAGTACTTGGATGTATACTTGTAATAGTGGCATTTATTATTGCTGTGTTAGGAGTTGAAACAAAACAAAAATCCCTGGATGAAATTTAAGTGCCTGAGTTTTGAAAGCATTGATTTTAATAATTCATTTTGTCCGGTTAGTATGTATTAGAATAATAATATAGAAATATATGTTAACTCTCAGAAAAGTCCTGGGGTCCTTTATAACCCAAAAAATAATAAATGAAAGCTTCTGAGGGGATTACCTTGGGAGTTTTTAATCTGTCAGGTGAATAATGATATAATTTATTTATCTGACAGATCAAAAAAGGGGGACATTGTATGCTTATAAAATTGCTGGATTTAGAACTGCAGAGACGGAGCGTAATTTTGAATGCGGCATTGAGAGAGTTTGTGCTAAATGGCTATGAAAATGCTTTGATTTAACTAAATCGTTTTTTTATATGTGTAAATATTATCTATTGATTTAAAATTTTTGAATATTATCCACAAAATCATAATAAATATCAGAGTAAATAATGGGAAAAGAGTTAGTTCAATCGGCGAAACTGAAACACCACTAATTGCCATGGAAATAGCCATCACATCAATAGCTAACAGTAATGTTATGCCCTTAATGATAATGATTGGGGCAAGCAAGTAACCTAAACTTTTCTTTCGCAATAGCAAAACACCACTTACTACAGTCACTGGAAGGACAATTCCTAAGTCCATTGCTTGAATAACGAAAGTAGTATAATGCTCCAAACCATTCACAGTATCATTACCAATGGTAGGAACTATTCTGCCTAACCACATCAAACTTATAATAATGCCGATAACGATGATGAAAATTCCAACAGGCTTACTGGGCATGGCGGCTGAAAAGCATTTCTCCAAATTCTGCAGTTTCTGTGAAGTAATATTGATTATAAAGGCAAAAAGCGACAGTGACATCAGTAACACATAAATCAGAAAGAAATTGTTGTATATTGCTAAAAACGAATAGTTCATATAGGTGTATAGAAAATAACCTAATGTTCCTGCCAACAACAATTTTCCTTTGAGGGACCTTTTGTTCAGAATCAACGAAACCAGCAGTAGGGGAATGGCAAAGACCAGTGTAACTACGTCTTGAGCTCTTACTTGTGTTGCCATAGATACTGATTCATTATGATATAATCCTTTTCCATAAAGCGTGACGGTTTCATTATTAATAGTTTGAATTGTTTGATTTTCATTGATAACATTATTTGAAAAAAACCATATGCAGAAGCAATTGCTGCCAGGATGATAATGAAAATCACCAGTAAATTGCTTGTTTTATTCATCTTCATTGCAGTCCTCCTTGATGCATGACATCAAATATAGTAACTAGTTACTATAATGTAAATAGATATAATGGATAAGTTATTGTTAATGGAAGGGAAAACGTTATGCAGATTGATGATATGATTAAAAATTATAGTGGTAAGCGAGAAAAAGAAACACGTGGTATCTTTGCGAGTATATTTATTTTGCAAAATCGTCTGCAAGCAATTTTTGATAAAGCCGATCCATTTCTCACACTGAAACAATTTATGCTGCTTGTGATGATAAAACATACAACTGGTAAAACCACCTTTACTCACTTGGGGAAATTGTCAGGTTCCTCCAGGCAAAATATAAAGAAGCTGGCTGCATCACTGGAGAAAAAAGGTTTTGTAACCATTCGGAAAAATCCTGTTAATAAGCGAAATACCTCAATTCAGCTAACGGAAAAAGGTGATAGCTATTTTGAGGAAGTTTTTTATTTTCACAATGAAAAACTTAATAGTTTGTTTCATGAGTATTCTGATGAAGAAATCCATTTGTTTTACACTATGATTACCAAGTTGTATGCAGGTGTTGATAGTCAAGAGTAAAAGTATAAATAAAGCATTCCCATTGGATAAAAATATTCTGCAATAAGGGGTACATCTTGAGGCAGCCATTGATTATAGAAATGATATGTTAATGGTTGAGATGTTAGAATATATAATGAAAAAAACTCCAGTTTAAAATTTAATATTAGCAATCAATACATAAACAAATAATTATAAAACAGCAGTAGTATTTGAGTATATAGTAAGGGTTGTTAATGAATAATATGTATAAATTATTTGTTACAATTCTTTATCAAAAGGAGCGTCCATATGCTTGTGTAAAATAAGATAGATATGATAAAATTTATTAAGCTATAATATAATAAAAGTATTATTTGTTGGAGGGAATTATTATGGAAAAAATAAATCAACAAAATGGCTTATATGAACAATTCCTAAAATATTCATATTGGGATTTAAAAGAATTATTTAAAAAGGCAAAAACAAAGGAAGAACAAGATTTTTATATGAATCTATCAAATATGGTATTACAAAAAGAGCAAAAAAGGACAATAAGTAAATAGAGATGCCTGGCTGTGATGAAACTAATATATATGATAATACAAAACAAATTGAGGAAATAGCTTATTTGATTAATGGAACTATTAAATGGAAAAGTAAAAATATGCCTAAATGGATTAGAAAAATTCTAAAGTGAAACTAGCTTGGTATGTTGATATTGAGCTGGTTTTTATGTAGTTATGAATTATATTGGAATTGATAATTGCCATACAGTAAAAGAAAGAATTAGAGTTGTGAAAGACAGACTTATAGGAGGATATATTATGAAAATTTCAAAGAAAGATGCACTGAAATGGTTTGAATTTTTTTCAACACTGCCTGAGGAAGAAGAAATTATGACAAAACAGCAGGAGATTGTTTACTCTGCCTTTGCACAAATTGAGGCAGCCATTGATCATAGAAATAATATGTTAATGTCAGAAATTAAAGGTTTGAAAACCTTGAAGAATAGAACTTTTTTTGTGGGAAATGAAAGTAAATTTCCCCAGGGGTGCCGTTCCTGTCTGCTGGGTACTGGTCTGAATGCAATCAGGAAAACCAATAAGTGTAACATGGAGTGCAAGTTCTGTTATGATTATGGAGAGCTGGAAGATATTCCTCCAATTGGCGAAGGTATGTGGGAAATTGGAGGCACAAGATTTTATGACAAGGATATTGATTTGCTTCTTTCCATTCAGAAGAAACCCACTGGCATTTGCTATGTTTATTTAGAGCCGTTTATGGAAATTGAAAAATACTATCCGGTAATAAGGAAATTTAGTGATGCTCAAGTTCATCAACATCTGTATACAAATGGCATTTTAGCTACAGAGGAAACATTGAAAGCATTAGGTGAAGCCGGCCTTGACGAGATACGTTTCAACCTGGGTGCTTCTGAGTGTTCGGACAAGGTGATTGAAAATATCGGAACAGCGAAAAAATATATTAAAAGTGTAGGTATTGAAACCCCAATGACTCCCGAGTTTTTCGAAATTTTTTTTGAGAAAAAGCAGGCCATCTTGGATACAAAACTTGATTTTATCAATTGTGCAGAATTACATTTAAATGAGAATAACATAAACAATTATTATGGGGAAGACATGTATATTTCCAGGCAGGGCTACATATCTCCAATTTGGAGCAGAGAATTAACTCTGAAATTCATGAAAACAGCCGATGAAGAAAAGTGGGATTTAGTGGTTCATGATTGCTCGAACTATACAAAATTTGCCAGAGACTTGAACCTGAGCAGCAAGGAGGGTAAATGGTTCGGAGCCAGCAATTATGCCTGTGAGTTTTCCAGGATTCCATATGAAGCATTTTTACCAATACTGGGTGATGACAATTTCAAGTTTTTAAGTGAAGAAGAATTGCCCGAGGGCTATAAACCGGGAAAGATGATTTTTTAGAGGGGCTTGTCATTAAGAGGAGGATGCAATGTGAAACCTATTTTAATTATTGCTCCACATTTTAAAATTGAATATACAGCTAAAAAAGTAGCTGACCGTTATAATGATGTGGATGTAAAACTGGCATTATTGAATCAATCAATTAAAATAGCCAGATTGGCGGAAAAAGAAGGCGTAGGGGCTATAATATCAAGGGGAGGCACTGCTTCTATTATTGAAAATACTGTTCAATCGGTACCTGTAATTAAAATGGAGGTTTCACCCTATGATTTGATAAATGCTGTGTATACCGCCAAAAAATATGGATCAAATATTTTTATTATTGGATTTCAAAATATTATTGAAGGAGTTGGCTTATTAAGAAAAATTTTAAATGTAAATATACATATTTATTATATCAACGATGAGCACGATGGAGAAAGATACATAAAAAATTTAATTAATTCCGGTGAAAAAATAGATGTGATTCTTGGAGGAACGGTTGCTGAAAATCTGGCTTTGAAATATAATATTCCCACTGTTTTATTAGAAACAAGTGCTGTAACAGTGGATTCCAGCATTAAAGAAGCTAGAAGAATTATAAAAAGTACACGCAAAGAAAAACAAAAAACGGAGCAATTTAAAGCGATTTTAAATTATATCAGTGAAGGCGTAGTTTCTATAGATTATACTAAAAGAGTTATTACTTTTAATTCTGCCGTCAGTAAAATGCTGGGTATTCCCATTGAAAAGGCTCTTGGACATCCAGTTGATGAATTAATACCGAATACCATGCTTCCTGAAGTTTTAAATCAAACCGAGTCTGAACTAGGGCAGCTGTTCCAAATTGGAAAAACCCAGATTGTCACTAACAGGGTACCTGTAATTATAAATAACAAAACAATTGGGGCTGTAGAAACATTTCAGCATATAACTAAAATTCAAGAGTACGAGGAAAAAATCAGTGAAAATCTCAAATAATGCTTTAGATAAACTGCAGCATTAGCATTGGCCTGGAAATATAATACAGTATAATAACTGATGAGGCTATAGAAAAAATAATAAATGAAAAGTTAGAAGGTAAAAATTACAAATACGAAGAAAACAATTGTGATCATACCGATAACCTGGAGAAAGTTAAGAAAAGACATATTTATAAAGTTTTAAATGAATGCAGGGGGAATTGGACTTTGGCAGCCAGCAGGCTGGGAATTAGCCGTACACAATTTTGGTGTATCAGGAAAAAATAAAGTGGAAACAGAAGAAATAGTTATCTGCAAGGAAAGTTTGCAATTAAAATAAGCAAACTTTCCTCTTTCCTTTCATCGAATATTTGCGCAATATCTAGAATGTCTAATATTAGACATAATATTTTTTTTGAGGCTTACTAGCTATTCATGATGAGTATATAATTGTGTTTGCAGATTTGCATTTACAAAATATTGAACAGTGGTATATTTAGGACTAAAAGGGTTTCTTTGATCATATTTTAGTATACAGTTATAAAAATTAGTAAACAAACTTGTAAATCTTAGAAAGGAAAATGTCATTATGAAAAGAGTCTGGAAAAAAATTTTGATCTTACTGGGAGTTATCGTAGTGCTTATGTTGGGATTGACAGTTTATTCCCACGTCCGCTATGATCGAAGCGTTAGCTCAACGATCGTTAAACGGATTTTGTGGACAATGAAAGATGTCAAAACAACTAAACAAGCGGAAACTGAGTTATTAAAAAAGAAGAAAGCTGGCGAAAAACCTTACAGAATCGATTCAGGTATGAAATTCGATGTGCCACTCAACAAGTCTGATTTCATGGGAATGGATTGTTATAGTTTAAACGAGAAGAAAAATACTGGAACCGTAATTCTATATATTCATGGTGGAGGTTATGTGAATCAACCGCTCATTCAACATTGGCAAATGTTAAATAAAGTCGCAAAAACTACAAATGCAAAAATTGTTGTTCCCATCTACCCATTGGCACCTTTTGCCACATATAAAGAGTCATATCACCTTTTGGATGCATTATATCGATCATTGTTGTCTGACAAAAAAACTAGAAAAGTAGTATTGATGGGCGACTCAGCTGGAGAAGGATTGGCATTGGGCTTAAGTGAAACATTCAAGGAAAAAAACATTTCACAACCAGATGCTTTGGTTTTGCTTTCTCCTTGGGTAGATGTGACAATGTCCAATCCTGATATTGAGAAATATCAAGATATTGACCCTATGCTGGATCGAAAATCCTTGATTGTTTATGGAAAATATTGGGCGGCAGATTCAGAACCGAAAAACTATCAGGTAAGCCCGCTATATGGTGATCTGTCAGGTTTAAAGAATGTCACGATTTTCGTGGGTACCAGAGAGCAATTTTATCCAGACATTATGAAATTAGACCATAAATTAAAAGAAGCGGGAGTCAAAACTACCTTGTATAAAGGGATTGGACAGAATCATGTTTATCCGTGCATTCCCACCAGTGAAGGTAGGAATGCTGTTAAGACTATAGAAACTCTCATTCAGAAATTTTAAATGGATGAGCAAAGGGAGCAATTTTCTATGATCAAAATTGTCATTGATTGATCATGCGTTACCAAATAGGTACCTCGAAAAGTTTGGTATAACTATAATTACCTTGAACGTTTCAATTAATGGATAATTTGGTGATTCAATCTATTTTCAATTGTCATCCGGAAACCTGTATGAAAGTATACAAGCTGTAGATGTTCTTTTCTGGCTTTTGTTTTACTTATATATTATATGCCTTGGAACTAAAAAATTACAATTTCGGGTTTAGAAAAATCTATATTTTGCAAATTAGTATAATTTGTCTAAATATAGACAAAATCTTTTATTTGATTCTTGATAAAATTTGTGGCTACTTCTATTATTAAAAGAAATAGGCTGTTGTCTATAAATTTGCAGGCGCATGAAAAATAGTTGCTTTTTTATTGATGAAAGCAGGAAATGGAAATAGAGAATAAGACGTGAGGATATTACAATGGAAAATAAATCACAAGATAATAATATTATGAAGAAAATTTCAACATTTATTGTGGATAAACGGCAGGGCTTTTTTCTGCTGTTTATTGTTGCCATAATTTACTGCATTATTTCAATTCCCAAAGTTTCAATCAACAATGATATTACCAGCTACCTGCCGGCTGATTCGGAGACACGCCTTGGCCTGAACGTAATGCACAAAGAATTTACTACATTTGGTACAGCCAGCGTAATGGTAGCCAATATCAGTTATGACCAGGCGGAAGAAATCAGCAAGAAAATAAAGGAAACCAAAGGGGTTTCTTCTGTTGATTTCGATAACAGCAGCAAGCATTTCAAATCGGCATCTGCCCTGTTTGACATTACATTTGGTGGACAGGAAAAAGATAAAATAAGCATTGATGCCATGTCCGAGATCAGGAAAATGCTTTCAGGATATGATTTTTACGTATCGAGTACTGTAGGTGCAGATAGTGCGAAAGACCTGGCAAAGGAAATGACCTCTGTCCTCATAATTACGGTTATAATTGTTTTGGGAGTTTTGCTGTTTACCTCCAAGACATATATGGAAATTCCTGTTCTGATAATTGTATTTGCTGTTGCAGCTGTTCTGAATATGGGGACCAACTATTTATTAGGTACAATATCTTTCATTACGAATGCCATAGCAATTGTGCTGCAATTGGCTCTTGCCATTGATTATGCCGTTGTTCTATGCCACCGTTATACCGAAGAAAGAGAAACAAAAGAGCCGAGGGAGGCCACTATTGCAGCACTGAGCAAGGGTGCTATAGAAATTGGCTCCAGCAGTCTTACGGCTATCGTGAGTTTGGCCGCTCTTATGTTTATGCAGTTCCGGCTCGGTTATGATATGGGAATTGTCATGATCAAGGCCATTGTATGCAGTCTTGTGAGCGTTCTTCTCTTAATGCCTGGTTTACTCATGCTTTTTCATAAAGGAATTGACAAAACCGGCCATCGGAACTTTGTACCTGCAATAGGTTTTATCGGAAAGCTGGCTAACAGGACCAAGTACATTGTGCCTCTGTTATTCATACCTTTTCTGATTGTAACCTTTTATCTGAGCCGCCAGACTGAATTTGCCTTTGGCCAGAAGGACATCCCCACAATTAGACAAAGTGAAACACAGATTGCAGATCAGAAAATAAAAAAGACTTTCGGACAGCCTAATATTCTGGCAGTGGTTGTTCCTTCCGGAGATTATGAAAAAGAAGGAGAGCTGCTGAAAGCTCTGGGCAAAGTAAAACATGTCACAGCAGTTACGGGTCTTGGAAATATAAAAGTGAGTGATTACGTACTTACAGATAAGCTGACTCCCAGAATGTTTGCTGAACTTACCAATATGGACATTAATGATACAAGACTGCTTTATGCAGCTTATAGCCTTGAGCATGAAGAATACGGGTATCTGGTAAACGAGTTTAACAATCGGGGTGTAACACTTTATGAAATGTTCATGTATGCATATCAAAAGGTTCAGGAAGGCTATGTAACGCTGTCTTCCGATACAAGAGAAAATTTAGACGAAATCCATAAGCAGCTTGTAATGGCAACAAAGCAACTGCAGGGAAAAAATTATTCTCGAATGATTATTAAACTGGATTTGCCGGAGGACAGTGAGGAAACCTTTGAATATCTGCCGACCATACGGAAAGTGTTATCGGAATTTTACAAGGAAAATACTTTTCTTGTAGGAGAATCAATTAATAATCATGATCTGGCAACTTCATTTGAAGTTGACGATGTGGTTATAACTGTATTGACTTTACTGTTTGTTGTGTTTGTCCTGCTGTTCACATTCAAATCTGCAGGATTACCCATACTTTTGGTAACTACGATTCAGGGAAGCATTTGGATTAATTTTGCGATTCAGGCATTGTCTCATAACCGTGTTCATTTCTTAAGCTACCTGATTGTTTCAGCAATTCAGATGGGAGCCACCATCAATTATGCTATTTTTATAACAAACAGATATCTTGTGGCAAAGAAGAACATGAAGATTTCAAAAGCAATCGGTGAGGCAGTCAATGGGGCTTTTCCGACAATCATGACGTCGGGCTCCATTCTTTCATCAACTGGGATTTTGATAGCCCTTCTCAGCTCGGACCCTGTCATCTCCGGCGTAGGAAACTGCCTTGGGAGAGGAACAATCATCTCCATTTTTCTTGTTTTATTTGTTCTGCCTCAGATACTGCTCCTTGGTGATATCATTATCGAAAAAACAAGATTCACACTACAGGCAGATACTTATCAAAAAGTTCAAAGCGGCAATGTGCGTCTGAACGGGCATATTAGAGGTTATGTTTCAGGCATGATAAATGCCAACATCAAAGGAGATTTGAAAGGAAAAATTGATGCGGTGATTGACAGTCAAAATACATCAATAGAGCATATTGATGAAACCGAAAGCACAGCACAGGAGGAGAAAAATCAGGATGAAACTTAAAAAGAGAATTGTAGCTTTACTGATAATTATTGCAATATTTATTAATATTGCCGGTATTCCTGCAATGGCAGCGCAGGATGAAAAAACTATTTATATAAATTCCGTGCAGGATCTTGTCAAACTCAGTAATGACTGTTCTTTGGATACATATTCGCAGGGAAAAATGGTATATCTGAAGCGTGACCTGGATGTTTCCAACAGTAAATTTGCCGCCATTCCGACATTTGGAGGGACTTTCAATGGTGGCGGGCATACAATCAGCGGATTGAAGATTACAAAAGCAGGCTCTGTACAGGGCGTATTTCGATATATACAGAGCAGCGGCAAAGTTATTAATTTAAATGTATCGGGAATCATCCAGCCCTCTGGAAGCAAGCAGGAATTGGGAGGAATTGCCGGAATCAATTACGGAGAAATACTGAATTGTTCTTTTTCAGGATCTATTGTGGGGAGCAAGTCTGTTGGAGGTATTGCGGGAGTGAATGAAACAACAGGAACAATCAAAGGCTGCAGCTCCTCAGCTACTGTTACATCGGATCGCTGGGCGGGCGGCATTACAGGTAAGAATTTGGGTTCTGTTTTTTATTCCACCAATAAAGGCAAAGTTAATGCAGTCTATACGCAAAAGCGTACTCCCAACACGACTGTCGATTCTAAGAACAGTAATTCTGATATTCTTCCAAAGTTCGGTGTGGGAACTGATGCTTCCAGAAATCAAACATCGGAAACTGGTACAGGTGATTTGCTGAATGAGCCGGGAAGTTATATGGATGCCGGCGGAATTGCTGGGCATTCTTCTGGAATAATACAGTATTGCAAAAACTCCGGGGAAATAGGTTATCCCCATGTGGGCTATAATGTAGGTGGTATTGCAGGCAGACAAAATGGTTATCTTACAAACAGCAGCAACCAGGGAGAAATCCAGGGCCGTAAAAATATAGGCGGTATTGTGGGGCAGATGGAGCCGAACCTTTCTCTTCAATATTCAGAGGATACCTTTCAAAAAGTAGGAAGCCACCTGCAGAAAATGTCAGGATTGTTTGACAACCTGCTAGACGATGTACACGGCAGCTCAAATTCCATATCAAATCAGATTACTGATACTATGAAAGCCATTGACAGTGCTTTGGTGACAACGAATACCCTTGCCCATCAGACAACCGATTTGATTTCGGAAGGTAGTGAGTCCATTAATAACTCAAGCGAGAGAATAACAAATTCCCTGGCAAAATCAGAGCAGGTTTTCGAACAGCTTGAAAATGCAGCGGACAACATGTCGATTGCTGCGAAAAATGCTGCAGATGGATTTGAAAACTTGCGGGGAAGCAGTTCCAAGGCAGCTGAGGCCATGGAGGATTTATCGGATGCTTTCGATAAATTTGGAGATGGTGCAGATAAGCTTCAGGATGCTTCGGATAAAGTTGTTGAAGCTTTTGATAAACTGATAGTAGCACCAAACGAGGACGAAAGAAAAGCTGCCCTGGAAGATCTGCAAAATGCTCTGGCTAGTGCTCAGTCTGCTTCTCAAGAGATGAATTCCGCCCTTCAGAATGCGGTGACTGCGCTACAAAAAATACGCGAAGAAGATCCTGAAGCTTATGATGAACTCAATCAGGCGCTTGCCGATTTGTCTTCCGGTACTACGAAGCTCATTACAGCTTTTTCACAGATCAGTGCCGATTTGTCCGTTGTTATTAGCAATTCTTTACCATCAATCGATCTTGATGGTTTTGCAAGTGGGATGGCTTCTGCATTGGAGTCTTTTAATGAGGCGGTTGATAATGTGACCGAAGGTTTCGAGAAAATTAGTGATGCTTTTAATGAAATGTATAAGGCAAGTAATGATCTTGGTGAAGGTCTTGGGTCTTTTAAGGACGCATCAAACAACCTGTCTTCGGCACTTGCCAATTTAAGTGATGCCTCTGCAAAAATGGAGCAAATTATTTCAGAATTGACAGAAGAGCCGATTATTCAGCTTCCAGTTCCTGATGAATCCTATTCTAATCATCTGGATCAGCTTTATGACTCCCTTTCTGAAATAACCTCCGGCATTGAAACAATAAACAACCTTGCGGCAGATGCAGGCACTGTGGTAACAAATGATCTAAAAGCGATTACTGCGGAGATGAATAATATTGGTGAAGAATTAGCCAGCTCCAATGAACAAAAGGAGGATGCCAACCTTTTTCAAGACATTTCGGATAAAGAACTGGCCGATGCTAAGGAAGGAAAGGTTGCCTTCTCTGAAAACACCGGTGTTGTGAGCGGAGATGTTTCTGCAGGTGGGATAGCGGGTTCCATGTCAATATTTTATGAATTTGACCGGGAGAATGATGTTCTCAATCCTCAAACTACTGGAACAAAATCACTGAATTTCGCATACAAAACAAGAGCTGTCATTTATCAATCCTATAACAGAGGAGAGATTACTACAAAAAAGAATTGCGCCGGCGGAATTGCAGGAGAAGCAGATTTAGGAACTGTATATGGCTGCCAGAATTATGGTAATATCAAAAGCACTGATGGAAATTATGCAGGAGGCATTGCTGGCAGTTCCCTGTCCACAATTCGCCTTAGCTATGCTCTCACGGAGATTTCCGGAAAAAGCTATGTTGGAGGAATTGCAGGTTCGGGAGAAAATATTGATAACTGTTATGCTTTCATTAGAATAAACAGTGATGGAGAGCACCTGGGATCTATTGCAGGAGCTGGTGACGGGAACATTACTGATAACTATTTTGTTAAAAATCAGTGGAATGGGGTTGACGGAATAAGCTATAGTGGAAAAGTGGTTCCTCAGGAATATAATAATTTTATCATGGCAGAAGACATGCCGACTGAATTTAAAAATCTAAAACTCCGCTTTCTGGTGGACGGCAAGGAAATAGCCGTAATTCCATTCCATTATGGCGAAGCCATTTCCACCAAGATATTGCCTGAGATCAAACCAAAATCCGGGTATTCTGCGAAATGGCCTGATTATGATTACAGCAATTTGACTTTTAATGAGACATTTGAAGCAGAGTATGACCCTCTGGTTACTGCCATTGCCAGTAAGCAGACTCGAGGGAAACCTGCACGCCCAATTCTTATAGCGGAGTCCTCTTTCGAGAAGGGCGCAGTCATTAACCTGTCTAAAGCAGAAACGAAAAGCAAAATGATTTCAGTAAATGATCAGAGTATCCTGGAGTCCTGGAAGGTGACGGTTAACGGCCTGCATGACGGCAATGCAAGGGAAATCAAATTTCGATACCTTGCACCCGAAACAAGTGGTAAAATTCATATTTGGGTCAAAAAGGATTCTGGTTGGGAAGAAGAAGCTTATAAAGCGGATGGCAGCTATCTCATTTTTACCATGGAACCGCAGGGCGTGTTTACTGTTACGATGCAGCCCAATATTTTTCTGAAATATCTGGTTGTATGGATAGCTTTAGCAAGCCTGCTTATCCTTATCGCGGTATTTTTCCTGATGTACCGCAGAGGAAAATTGCTTCCAGTGCAGGCTTATCTTAAAAAATTGTTTAAAAAGATAGGCAAACGTTCTTGATATTGAAGATTTTCTTTCAACTATTACTATTGTAGCAAAGGGCGTTGCAATTGAACTTTATCAAATTACTGTCAGAAATAATAACAGGTAAATCACATTTTTTATTACAAAAAACGCTTAGCTAATCATTAAGATTTGTATTGGAGGTATATTAAATGTCTGTTGCAGTTATAACTGGTTCCTCCTCTGGACTTGGCAGGGAATATGTCGACGTAGTAGTCAACGAGTTTCCTGAAGTAGATGAAATATGGATGATTGCCCGCAGATTGAAGCGCCTTAATGAAATCGCGGAGCAATACCCGCAGAAGAAATTCAAAGCCATTGGACTTGATCTGTCAAAGAATGAGAGTTATGAAACACTCGGTAAAATCCTGGAGGAAAACAAACCCTATATCAAACTGCTCATCAGCAATTCCGGTGTTGCCATACACGGCAATTTTGATGAAGCAGAGCTAAAAAGCCAATTGGGCATGTGCGATCTGAATGTTAAAGGCGCTACAGCAGTAACCCATCTTTGCCTGCCATATATGAAAAAGGGCAGCATCATTCTGGAAACTTGTTCAACTTCAGCTTTCGCACCGAATCCACATCTGAATGTTTATAGTGCAACAAAAGCCTATTTAATGAACTTCTGCACAGGTCTAAGGCAGGAATTAAAGCCGCGGGGTATTAATGTTTGCGCAGTTCACCCCGGCTGGATGGACACTGAGATGAACGCTGTAACAAGAAATACAAACCATACTGGTGTTTCTAACTTTTTACCAAAAGTAAATATTAAAAAACTTGCATCTAAATCGTTGGCAGTAGCAAGAAGGGGGAAGGCTTCCTATACACAAGGTGCTTTTTATAAATTTTATCACTTACTGGCGAAAGTTCTGCCGCATACCTTAGTTGTGAAATTTTCATCAATGTCTTGTTGTGCTCAAAAAATTTTTTGCTTATCTTAGCAATGCTCTCCTGTGAATAGCTGATATTTCATAACTATGTTAAACAACTTCGTTATATTAGGACATGGACTATGCTAATGTCGTCCGGAACAGTGTACAATATATTTTCTCTTATTGAATAATTTCATTATTTTAGTGCTGCATAAAGATAAGGAGGTTGATAGCATGATCTTTTATTTTTCAGCCACTGGAAACAGCAAATATGTCGCTTCGAAAATTGCGGCGGAGACAAAAGAAGAACTTATTGCAATTACTGATTGTATAAAAAATCATAAATTCACATTTAAAGTAAATAGCAAAGAAAAAATTGGCTTTATTACACCCACATATTTCTGGGGATTACCTTGCATTGTGCGTGAGTTCCTTGAAAAAATTCAATTGGAAATTCCAAATTTATACCATCCTTATATTTATCATGTAGCAACATTTGGAACCACAACTGGACAGGTAGGACGTATGGCTGATAAGTTTCTGAGTAAAAAGGGATTGTCCCTAAATGGCAGGTTTAGTGTTCAGATGCCCGATACGTGGACACCGGTCTTTGATCTTACCAACAAAGAGAAAATAGAGAAAATCAATCACGAGGCGGAGAAGCAGATTGCGGAAGTAACCGAAAAGATCAAGCGAGAAGCTGACGGAGATTTCAGTCATCGAAAGATGCCTGTAGTTGCGGTCAAATTATTTTACCTTCAGTATGATAAACAGCGGCAAACAAAATATTTTTCAGTAGAGGATAGTTGTATAGCCTGTGGGCTCTGCGCGAAAAAATGTCCGGATTCAGCAATTAGGATGCAGTCGGGAAGGCCGATGTGGGTCAAAACAAAATGTACTCTTTGTCTTGGATGTCTGCATCGCTGTCCCAAATTTGCCATCCAATATGGGAAGAAAACCAAAAAACATGGTCAGTACATCAACCCGAATGTAAAAATATAAGTGGGATTAATACTGGTATTTTTAAAATATGCTATGATATAAATAGATTTTGTTTGTTTTGAAATGGCTTGGTTCAATTAGACCAAAACTTAATTAAGTTGAATATTGCATGGTTCTAAACAGAAAAGTATAATAAATATATGTATGTAAGTAAATAACAGATCAATAAATAGTTTACCGGCACAAGGTGGCAAGATAATAAAATGTTTTTTGAAATATATGCAATAGTTATTGGTAATGCTCTGTTGATCAGTTTTATTGCCGGTGTAGTCTGTTATCTAATGAAAAGAGAATATGTCAATAATATTTAACGAGAGACAGGTGATATTTATGAAGATACTGTTGGCTTATCCGAAGTCGCCGGAAACATTCTGGGGTTTCAATCATGCACTTAAATTTATATCCAAAAAAACAGTATTTCCCCCTCTGGGACTGATAACTGTTGCCGCAATGCTTCCTGCTGCCTGGGATAAAAAACTGATTCATATGAATGTTGAAGCGATCAAGGATGATGATATTAAATGGGCGGATTTTGTTTTTATAAGCGCTATGGTTATACAAAAGGAATCCGCAAGGGATTTAATAAACAGATGCAAAAAACTCGGAGTTAAAACTGTAGCAGGCGAACCTCTTTTTACCAGCGAGTATCAGGATTTTGATGATGTTGATTATTTAGTATTGGGTGAAGGAGAATTGACTATTCCAGAATTTCTTCACGATTTGGATAACAATTGCTTGAAGCATATGTATACAACTAATGAATGGGCTGATCTGTCACAAACTCCGGCTCCCCTGTGGAATCTTATTGATATGAGTAATTATGCAACTTTAAATATCCAATACTCACGAGGATGTCCGTTTAATTGTGAATTTTGTGATATTACAACACTTTTCGGACGAATTCCAAGAACTAAACCGGTTAAACATCTTATCAGCGAGCTTGATGCCATATATGAAATGGGATGGAAAGGCTCAATTTTCTTTGTTGATGATAATTTTATAGGCAATCGCAAAAAGCTCAAGGAGGAAGTTTTACCAGCTCTTATAGAATGGTTGGAGCAAAGGGATTATCCATTCAGTTTTCTTACGGAAGCTTCCATAAATCTGTCTGATGACGACGAACTTATGAACTTGATGGTTAGAGCTGGATTTAAAACAGTTTTCATAGGAATAGAAACAGTCAGTGAAGAAAGCCTGACTGAATGCAACAAGGTTCAGAATAAAAACCGCAATCTGGAGGAATGTGTGAAAAAGATACAGCGTAACGGCCTTCAGGTACAGGGAGGATTTATTATAGGCTTTGACAGCGATAACAAGACTATATTTAAAAAAATGATCAGGTTTATTCAGGACACAGGTATTGTAACAGCTATGGTCGGTTTATTGAATGCACCCAGAGGAACATTACTTTACAAAAGGCTGAAAAAAGAAGGAAGAATTGAAGAAGGATTTTCCGGCAATAACACAAGCTTGTCAATCAATTTTAAGCCTACAATGAATCTTAAAGAATTAATTAGTGGTTATAAGTATGTTGTCAGTACGATATACTCACCGAAACAGTATTATGAACGGATCACTAATTTCCTTAATGAATTTCGTCCAAGTAACTTTGGCAAGCGGCATATTGGCTTAAGCGAGATAGAGGCATTTCTTAAAGCAAATGTCTACCTTGGTTTATTTGGAAAAGAAAGAAAATATTACTGGAAGCTATTTTTTGGTTGCATGTTCAAACGGCCCAAAGTATTCGACCTGGCAATTGCCTTTGCTATTTGTGGATATCATTTCAGGAAGATATTTGAGAAGTATACATAAAAGATTCGTATAGTTCGCTCAAGGTAATTGTGTTTTTGGCAATGGGTTAAGTGAGTTTTATATCGGTAAAGGCGGCTTTGAACAGCTAAAGCCGCTGGTTTCCTTTTTTTGCAGGGGTTTTGAACAAAGAATACGAGAAATCGTAAAAAACAGCATTAATCGTGGAAACATATCTGTCCTTATTTTGTGTAGTATTGCCATTCTGGAATAGATGTTGTTTAAAAATTTAGATCGATATTGCAAGTTTTGCTGCCTCAGTTGTTGCATGAAGTACTTTTCCGGCCTTATTGGCATCTCCAATCACATAAATTTCCTTTACCTTTCCCTTCAATTTTTCTGAAAGAGGATTAAACGCTACTTGAGTCACTATCCATGAATAACTCCAATTTATGATAATTCAAGTTTGAGACTCAAAGTAAAATGTTTTTAAAAGTTGTATTGCAGTTAATTACACTTTTGCAAATGGCACCATTAAATTATGCGGAAGGAGTTTACTTACAACGCGATAAAATTTATAAAATGCTCCTGGCGTATATACAGCCTTTCCTTTTTGGGCAGCGTTTAAAGCATCCCTCGCTACATTTTTCATATCAAGATAGGGTAGTTTATTTACAATAGACTTCTTTCCTTGCGCTTCTGATAGAATTGCCATTTCTGAGACCATATTGCCGGGGCATAATGCACATACATTAATACCACGTGGTTTCAGCTCTTCACGGATTGCCCTGCTGAAATACAACACAAACGCCTTTGTTCCACTATATACTGCCATGTTTGGGTTTGGCACAAAAGAGGATACGGAACAGGTTTCGACGATGAAACTTCCTTTTTTCATATAAGGAAGACATATTTTTGTTATGACTGCACATCCCTTGGAATTCAGGTTAATCATATTAATCTGATTTTCCAAATCTTTTTCTTCAAATTTTCCACGTGTGCCGACTCCTGCATTGCTGACAAGGATTCTGATATCTGGCTTGTTTTCATCCAGAACCTTTTCAAGTTCTACAAATGATTCTTCTTTTCCCAAATCCATAGGTACTGGCCTTATTTTTTCCTTAGGGTACTTCTGTCTGATTTTTTCTAATTTCTCTTTTCTTCGTGCAATAAGCCATATTTCGTCCAGTTCCCGGCATTTTTCAATTATTTCTCCTACAAATTCTTTTCCGAGACCGGAAGATGCTCCAGTCACAACTGCTATTCTCATGTTTTTAAGCCTCCTTATACTTTCACATTCAGATTAATATATTGATCATGTTTTCTGGGTTTTCTTCTCATAATGGATTACAAACTTCGGATAGCAATTCAGGCATTCAAGCAAAGCAATGTGCCTTATCCTGATCCATACTGACCTTCCTGCTTGAATTTTAATCGATACAGCCTGGTATTTTCCCACATAGCCACATCCAATACAACTATCCTCCACCGGGAAACACTTTGTTACCCGATATTTCTCATACAATGGGTAATGCAATCTTTATATAGTATTAAAGATAATAAAATTACTTAATCGGGGAAAATATACCGCCCGCTGTTCTGCGTAGCGTTGCCATATTGAATGGCTTTTACCGGACATCGGTTAATACATGCACAGCACTGCATACACTTTTTGTGCTGCCAGGCAGGTCTGCCCTTCTCCATCCGAATATCGGATACGGGACAGACAGCTGCACATTTGCCACAGCCAATACATTTGCTATCGGCATGAAATTTCCTGTCAGACCGGGACAGTCGAAAAATCGGTGCAATTACAAATGATTTGAGAAAAGGCAGCGCTCCTGGAAATATTCTGTTTTTTTTCTGTCTTCTAAGGATACTGTCTCCGATTGATTCCAGATCTATCTTTGCAGCAGCAATTTTGCGGTGCTGTGAGATTTCATTTTCTGTATTAAAACCTGATAAAACATAATTGTTAGGCATTCTCACAGAATAGCAGCTATCCACGCGAATGTGCCGTTTTAGCCATGTAAAAGCAAAACCGGTCTCGCTTTCACAGGTGGCAACTGCATACACAACTGCATTTCTGTGAACTCTGATCTGTTTTACAAAATCCGTCACATACTTTGGTGTGGACCATGCATAAACGGGAAACACAATGCCTAGAATATCATTCTCACCGATAGATGCGGGTACTTCTTTCGATTTTACAATGTCTGTTATAGAGATGGCAGTGTCGTCTGTTTTTTCTGCGAGCCGTTGAGCGACCCATCTGGAATTTCCAGTTGCTGAAAAATAATAAATCATATCACATCTCCGAATTTGTTTATGACAATTCACGCGAAAGTTCATATGCCTGATGAACTGCATCTTTAATTCTGCCTGATTTATAGGCATCTCCAATCACATACATTTTATCGCAGCATCCATGTAATTCTGCTGCAACTTCCTTATTGCTGCGTACTCCCAATGAGAGAACAACTGCATCTGCATATACGATTTCCCTCACGCTGTTTTTCTGAACGAGTGTAAGCTTGTGGTTGGCGATGCTTTCAAGTTTTCTTCCGGGCATAAAGGTTACGTCACCCTTTTTTAACCTGTTCATGACATCCCACACGCTGATATTAAAGGCACCAGGAGCAATCTTGTCGGCCATCTCTATAATGGTTACCTTGTTGCCCTGCTCCACCAGTATCTCCGCTGTTTCGATTCCTGTCATACCGGAAGCAACAACTGCAATTGACTTGTTTTCAAATTTCAAATCACCTCTCAAAATCGGTGTTACCGTCGTCACATAATCTTCTTTGGCACCCGGTATACCTGGCTTAAATGCCACAGCCCCTGCGGCGACGATTACCGCATATGGGTGATAGGACGCTACAAGTTCCTTTGTAGCAATCCTGTTATAGAGAATCTCAGCTCCATTTCTCTTAGCTTGATATTCCAGATCTTCAAAACACCAGCTCATTTTTTCTTTATACGGCGGCATCTTTGCAAGCTGCAGCTGCCCGCCAGGTGCAGCTTCCTTCTCCAATAGGGTGACCTTGAATTTTCTGGCTGCCAGCTCTCTTGCTGCAGTGAGACCCGCCGGTCCGGCACCAACAATCACAATCTGTCTTCCATCACCGTTTTTTTCCCCGATTTTCGTGTATTTTGTCTCCTGGCAGGACCGTGGATTAACAGCACAATTAACTGGCAATCCATTTATAATATTACGCTCATAGGATTCCATACAATATAGACAGCCAATACATCTCTGAATATTCCGTGAATCTCCGTTTTTGGCTTTTACAGCCCAATCTGGATCGGCAAGAAGCGGCCTTGCCAGTCCAATGAAATCCTGATCTCCTTCCAATAAAAGCTGCTCAGCCTGCTCCGGAGTACGAATTACGCCAACCGAAATGACGGGGATATGCACAGCATCCTTTACTGCTTTGGAAAGATATTTTCGCCATCCGGGCTGAAAACTGATGGGCTCGGTGATCATAAACTGAGTATCACTATTTCCAGTTGTAACGTTGATGGCATCTGCTCCATATGCTTCCAGTGACTTTGCTATCTCGACGCCATCGTTTAAATGCAGACCCTGCTCAGGATAATCGATTTTTTCATAGAATTCATCTACTGTAAGACGTACTGAGATGGGAAAATCTGCACTACATTCCCGGTGAATTCCCTCTATCAGTTCCTTCATAATCCGCAGCCGGTTTTCAAAGCTGCCGCCGTATTCATCACTGCGGATATTTGTATAAGGACTTAAAAACTGATTTAAAAGATATCCATGTCCTGCATGCAGCTCCACTCCGTCTGCACCGGATTGTTGTGCTCTTTTAGCGGCTTTTATGAACTGTCCTATTAAATTATGAATCTCTTCTGTAGTAAAAGGCTTGATTTTTTGATTCCCGAAAACAGAAAGTCCAAGTCCCGCCGGTACATCACTGGGTGCCCTTAATGGCTTCATATATTTATTCATCATCTGAATCATCTTTGGATCACTTAGAGATTCTGCATCAGCCTTTCCAGCTATAGAAGAGAACACTTTCCAATAAAAAGGAAAGATTTTTGCAAGCTTCTCATTAATACTCCAAAACGTAGGGAAGAGCACGACATTTTGACGACCCGGATGATGGAGTTGTACAAATATTTTCGCACCTTCTCTGTGAACGGCAGCTGCAACTTTCTGAAATGGTTTGATATACTTATCCGAAGACATGGAGAGCTGCCCGGAAGCTACTACACCGTCTTTTTCATTGACACGTGTATATTCTGTTATGATCAAGCCGACGCCGCCTTTAGCCCGCTCCCTGTAATAAGCTACTGTTTTTTCGTTGGCGGTGCCGTCATGGTCGGATACATCCACTCCCATGGCTGTCATGACAACTCTATTTTTTATTTCTATATTTCTGATTTTCATCGGCGAAAATAATTTTTTGTATGCCATTGTCCTGTCCTCCTAACTCTAGTTTTCCATAAATTTAATTCTGCAGAAATCATCGATATTGCTAAACGCAAATTGTTTTTTTTGCTTCATATGCAAATTTTTAGACATTTGCCTATCTACAAATTCTATGATAAACTTGAATGCAAAGCATATCAAGAATCAAATAAAGACTTTTGTCTAATTTTAGACAAAAAAATAAATCTGCAAAGGGAGGAATTATCTTTGAAATATGATCTTACGAAAAAAATTACCAAAGGAGCCAGGCGAACTTTAGATGCTTTTTTTAATAGTATGCTTGAACTGCTTTCCAATAAATCTTTTGAAGAAATCACTGTTAACGAACTCTGTCAACAAAGTAATTATCCACGAGCTACATTCTATAATTACTTTGACGATAAATATGATTTGCTAAATTACTGTTGGTATAGTCTTGCCCAACAGATTCACCTTGAAGAATATAGAGATTTGGATTCGGAAGAGAGTTTATATATTTTTTTTGATCGAATGTATGATTTGATTGCTGCTCATCAGGATACGATTCAACATATTTTGAAATTTAACTCCGGAGAAAATTTACTGCTTAGTTATTTTCGAATCTATATGAATACCCAGATGCAGGAAATTTTTCATCAGTGTTCATGTAGAGAACGTTATAAGATTCCATATGAGATTATAGCAGAACATTATTGCAATACTATCCTTCTCATTTTGGAATGGAGCTTTTTGAAAAAGAATGGTTGCTCCAAAGTTCAGGCCCATGAATATTTGAAGTATCTTTTGAAATCATTATGAAGTGTTTTCATCTGCCTACATAGAGGATATATCATCTATAGGGGTAGGGTCTTTAAAGCTACTCCTTTGAAAATTAAACCCCTGCCACTTTAATTATAGCATATAAAAAATTGTAAATGTAGACTGTTTGTTCCCAGCTGCTGGTGATATAATGCAATACAGCAGTACGTTAATGCGATTTGTGGGAGGGATTATTGTGGAATCCAAAAGAGGTAGACATATGAGTTCTTATGTGTTTGGCTTTAAGAACATTGACAAAACAAAGCTCATGGCTGTGGGAGGCAAAGGTGCAAATCTGGGGGAGCTTTCCAGGATTGAAGGGATACGCGTACCAGATGGTTTCTGTGTTTCTACTGAAGCCTTTAAAAGAATCATTGGTGAAACGCCGTCCGTTGACGAATTGCTGGATGAGTTATCACTTCTGAAAGCAGAAGATCGGGATAAAATCAGGGAACTCAGCGGTGAAATTCGAAAGGCCATCGAAGACACAGCCATCCCTGAAGACATTAGTGAAGAGATCACCTGCTTTCTCGCAAGGCTGGGAGAAGAAAATGCCTATGCAGTGCGATCCAGTGCAACTGCAGAGGATTTACCCAGGGCCTCCTTTGCAGGACAGCAGGATACGTATCTGAATATTGTGGGAAGGGAGGCCGTTTTAAAGCATATCAGCAGGTGCTGGGCATCGCTGTTTACCGAGAGGGCAGTAGCTTACCGCCTTCAAAAAGGCTTTGACCACCGTAAAGTTCACCTGTCTGTGGTTGTTCAGAAGATGGTTTTCCCACAGGCGGCAGGAATTTTGTTTACTGCCGATCCCGTCACTTCCAATAGGAAGGTGTTGTCCATTGATGCCGGCTTCGGACTTGGTGAGGCCCTGGTTTCAGGCCTGGTAAATGCAGATAACTATAAGGTGCGTTGCGGTAGAATCATTCATAAGAAGATATCCATCAAGAAACTGGCTGTTTATGCCTTAAAAGATGGCGGTACGAAAGAGCAGGAGATTGAGCCAGAGAGGCAGAAGGAGCAAGTGCTGGCGGATGAGCAGATTCTGCAGCTTGAGCGTCTGGGAAGAAGGATCGAAGAGCATTTCCGCTGTCCCCAGGACATGGAATGGTGTCTGGCTGATGGTACATTTTACATTGTCCAGAGCCGGCCAATCACTACTTTGTACCCCATACCTGAAGCAGATGATAGGAAAAATCATGTTTATGTATCCGTGGGTCACCAGCAGATGATGACCGACCCCATGAAGCCATTGGGATTGTCTTTTTTCCTGCTGACCACCAGAGCACCCATGCACAAAGCTGGTGGAAGGCTGTCTGTGCTTATCTCAACAAGTACGGAATGCGGTGTTCCGGAGAAATCGATATTACCAAACCCCGTTGGAGCGAAAAACCCTCTGCACTTGTTCCCATGATCCTCAGTAACATCAAAAACTTTGAGCCTAATGCCGGCAGGCGGAAATTTGAGCAGGGACGGCAGGAAGCTTTAAAAAAAGAACAGGAGTTATTAGATAAATTGAGGCAATTACCGGATGGCGAACAAAAAGCCGGAGAAACAAAAGGAATGATCGACCTGATCCGGAATTTCAGCGGGTTTAGAGAATATCCAAAGTACGGCATGGTTAATCGCTACTTTATTTACAAGAAGGCTTTGCTTAAAGAAGCTGTTAAGCTTGTCCAAGCAGCCATTATTCATGAAAAAGAAGATATATACTATCTTACCTTCGAAGAGCTCCGGAAAGTTATATGCACAAATAAACTGGATTACCAGATCATAGAAAGGCGAAAACAGGAGTACAAATCATATGAAAAACTAACCCCGCCTCGGGTTATCACCTCTGATGGAGAAATAATTACAGGTGAGTACAAGCGAGAAAATCTCCCGGCAGGAGCTATTGCAGGTCTGCCTGTTTCTTACGGAGTTATAGAGGGGCGGGCACGTGTCATTTTAAACATGGAAGATGCTGATCTGGAAGAGGGGGATATACTGGTCACCTCCTTTACCGACCCCAGCTGGACACCATTGTTTGTATCCATAAAAGGCCTGGTCACTGAAGTGGGCGGACTTATGACCCATGGAGCGGTTATCGCACGTGAATATGGTTTGCCGGCAGTTGTGGGAGTAGAAAATGCCACCCAACTGATAAATGACGGACAGAGAATCCGGATTAATGGAACAGAAGGCTATATAGAAATCCTGTAACGGAGAAGATGTTAATTATAGAAACATAGAGAATGTAAAAAATTATTATGCACCAATTCCATCACCATTTGGAGCTCCTATGTTTATGGAAAAAAGATTAGTCAAGCTGGCACAATTATTTAGAGTTCAAGAAAAAAAGAAGATTACAAGTTGGATTATGGAACAATTAAGGCGAGGACAGTTGTAAATAACTTGATTAAAGCATTTGAAGGAACTGATTTTCAGATATATATTGCAGCGGAACAAGTAAATCCATGTGAGAAGAATAATATCCATATTGATAAAAGATTTGATTTTAGTAAACTCATGCCGGAAACTGCAGCCTATATAAATCATGGAGGTCAGAATAGCATTATGACAGGCTTAATGTATGGTGTCCCTCAGAAACAATTAGGAATACAATTGATGATTTTAACAGAACATCTATTTATATAAATAATTCTAAAAAAGCAGGAGAACATCTACGGGAATGCTGGACGATATTTTGAAAGAAAAGGATGTTTATTTGTCTTATGCAGCTGGAGTAAAAATGCCTGGAAATTATATCGTGAAGTATCAAGCCTTTGCCAAAGATGTTGTATAAAAGCTTATAGAAAATGCAATGAAAAAGGCAGATGAAGCTACAGAGGCAGTTGCGGGCGGAAAGGTTCGGCCGATTAAAAGAAAGGCCAGGCTTCTTAGTAAGATAGCCAATCGCAGTTACTTATACAAAGGCATCTAGGTTAAAACTTGGATGCTTTTTATCTCCTCAATTGTAAATCGAAACAATAAATAAGTGAGGTGCTTTTTATGAAACCGGGATCAACAATTTTTTTAAAGATAGTGGTCTTTCTTATTGGAATTATAGTACTTGCATTGTGCATTTTTTGGCTTCCTGCAATAGCTGCTGGAGCAGCAGAACATTATCCCAAGGTGGATTATTGGCCTGTTTTAATAGGCTCCTATCTTTCAGCAATACCGTTTTTTGCTGCATTGTACCAGGTCTTGAGACTTCTAAACTATATTGACAGGAACAAAGCCTTTTCGGAATTATCTGTAACAGTTTTAAAGAATATAAAACACTGTGCTATTACAATCAGTATTATATATGCAGTACTAATACCATTCTTAGTTCCTATGGCAAATGCAGACGATGCCCCGGGCATTGTAGCACTGGGATTGGTCATTGCTTTTGCTTCATTTGTGATCGCAGTCTTTGCTGTTGTTCTCCAAAAGCTTTTAAAAGATGCGGTAGATATAAAATCAGACAATGATCTAACGATTTGAGGTGAATAACTTGGCAATTATAATCAATATTGATGTTATGCTGGCCAAAAGGAAAATGAGTGTCACAGAACTTTCGAAAGAAGTTGGAATAACCATGGCAAACATCTCTATATTAAAAAATGGAAGGGCAAAAGCAATTCGACTATCGACTTTAGATGCAATCTGCAGGGCTTTGGAATGTCAGCCCGGAGATATTTTGGAATACAGAAATGATTCACGATAGTTTGGCTGAATAACAGATAATGTAGTTATGAAAATAGCTAAGATGAAGCCTTTTTATGCAGTATTTAGGGACAGTTTCCTGGACAGTGATGCGGTAGCAGCTAATTTTGAACAGATATTTGAAACATACAGTCCCGATACAATCAGAAAAGTGTTGTAGGAGGTCAATTATGAAATTCAAATTTAAGATACAATCTTATCAGACAAAAGCAGTGGAAAGCACTGTAAATGTTTTTCGAGGGCAGCCTTATATAGCTCAGGTGAAATATAGCAGAGATTTGGGAATACAGGAGAAGAAAAACGTAATTGAATATGAGGATCAATATGGTAATATTCAAGGTGCAGAAAAAGCATCACTGTTTAATGTGATTGACAATAAAATAAAGCCTAAGGAAATAGAGAAGGAAGATTACTACAGGGAAATAGAAAATAGTGATGGCTTTGAAAATCCAGAAATTGCTCTTAGTGATGGTGAACTATTGAAAAATATAAAAAACATTCAGTATGGCAATAACATAAAATTGTCGGATAAATTGGTTAAGAACCTGGGAAGATGCAGTCTGGATATTGAAATGGAAACGGGTACCGGTAAAACTTACGTATATATAAAGACCATATTTGAACTGAATAGAAGATATGGCTTCAGTAAATTTATTGTTGTAGTTCCTTCTATTGCAATCAGAGAAGGTGTAAAGAAGAATTTTGAGCTGACAGAGGAGCATTTTATGGAGAAATATCATAAAAAGGCCAGATATTTTATCTATAACAGCAAAAATTTAAGCCTACTGGACAGTTTTAGCAGCAGCTCGGATATAAATGTAATGATTATAAATGTACAAGCTTTTAATGCAAGGGGAGCTGATGCCAGAAGAATTTATGAACGTCTGGATGAATTTCAGAGCAGACGTCCTATTGATGTGATAGCAGCTAACAGGCCTATTTTAATAATGGATGAACCCCAGAGATTAAGTGGTAAAAAGACAAAAGATTCGTTGAAATTATTTAATCCGTTATTCTGCCTTAATTATTCAGCTACCCACAGAGAAAAACATAATTTGGTATATGTACTGGATGCACTGGATGCTTATAATGAAAGATTGGTTAAGAAGATTGAGGTAAAGGGATTTGAAGTAAAAAATTTCAGAGGCACAGAAAAGTATTTGTTTTTAGATGATATCATTGTTTCTCCTAAAAAACCGCCAAGAGCCAAAATTGAATTGGAAATCAGATATAACAAATCTATTAATAGAGAAACCCGAATATTTGATGTTGGGGATAACCTCTATAGTGCTTAGAATAATATGGAAGAATATAAAGAAAATTTTGTGATAAATGAGATTAATCCTATGGAAAGCACTGTCACTTTTACTAATGGACTTGTTATAGCTAAAGGAACTGTAGTGGGGGATATATCAGAAAAAGATATGAGAAGAATACAGATAAGGGAGACCATTGCATCTCATTTTGAAAAAGAGGAAAAACTGTTTTACAGAGGAATAAAGACACTTTCTCTTTTCTTTATAGACGAGGTAGCCAAATATCGTGTCTATGATGGAAATGGTATTGAACAAAATTCCGAATATGCTGAGGTTTTTGAGGAGGAGTATACAAGTGTTTTAAATAAGTACATAACACTGGAGGACACTCCTTATACAAGATATCTTAAAGGTATTGATGTGAAAGACACACATAAAGGTTATTTCAGTATTGATAAGAAAACAAAGAAAATAGTGAACTCAAGGACAAATGGGAAAAGTGAAGAAAGTGATGATATAAATGCTTATGATTTAATACTTAAAAATAAAGAAAGGTTTTTAAGCTTTGATGAACCTACAAGATTTATATTTTCACATTCTGCATTAAGGGAAGGCTGGGACAATCCTAATATATTTCAGATATGCACTTTAAAACACAGTAATAGTACAATAGGGAAACGGCAGGAAGTTGGAAGAGGCATGAGATTGTGTGTAGATAAAAATGGCGACAGGGTAGATGAAAATTACCTTGGAATTGATAAAAATAATATACAGGATATAAATAAGCTTACTGTAGTTGCAAGTGAAAGTTATAAAAATTTTGCGGAAGGTCTTCAAAAGGATATCAAAGAAGTTTTATATGATAGACCTAGAAAAGCCGAACAAGAATATTTTGTGGGCAAAAAGATATTGGTTAACAGTACATCAGTGGAAATTAGTAAAAGGCAGGCCAAGGAGATATATAGGTATTTGATAAAAAATGATTATATTGATGAAGATGATAATGTAACTAAAAATTATAGATTGGATTTGGCAAATAATAGTTTAACACCTTTACCTGGGGAATTGCTCCCAATGGCTGATGGAGTACACAAACTTGTCCAGAGTGTATTTGATGAAAATGTATTGAAAGATATGATGGAAGATGGGAATAAGGTAAAAATACCTGAAAATAAGTTAAATGAGAATTTTTATAAAAAGGAATTTCAGACATTATGGAATTATATCAATCACAAATATGCTTATACTGTAGAATTTGACAGCAGCGAGCTCATAAAAAAATCTATAAGAAATATTGATAATCATATGGCTGTATCACAGCTGCAGTATACACTGTCTCAGGCAGAACAGAAGGATAATATTAACGTCAATGAACTTGAAAGAGGGGACTCTTTCAAAAGTGTGTCATCAAAAACAAAAACATTAAGGCATTCTGAAATAGGCAGCATAAAATATGATCTGGTGGGAAAAATTGCGGAAGGTGCGGTGCTTACAAGAAAGACAGTTGTAGAAATATTAAAGGGAATACATCCTACTGTATTTGCCATGTTTAAATACAATCCTGAAGAATTTATAACAAAATGTATTAAATTTATAAAAGAAGAAAAGGCCGCTATGATAGTTGATCATATTACATATAATCAAATTGATGGTTCTTATGACAGCAATATATTCACTGCAGAAAATATGGGAAGGGATTTCAGCAGGGCATTTTTAGCTAAAAAACATATTCAAGATTATGTCTTTACTGATGGAACTGCAGAAAGAAGTGTAGAGCGTAAATTTGCCGAAGATCTCGATGGAGCTAATGAAGTAAGTGTATATGCAAAGCTTCCCAGAGCTTTTCATATTCCAACTCCTGTGGGAATTATTCTCCTGATTGGGCAATTGCTTTTAAAAAAGGTACAGTAAAACATATTTATTTCATAGCTGAAACCAAAGGAACTATGGACAGTATGCATTTGATAAAAATTGAAAGTGCAAAAATCTCCTGTGCTAAAAGGCTATTTAATGAACTTTCTACAAGTCATGTTAAATATCACGAAGTAGACAGTTATCAGTCGCTTTTAAATATAATGGAAAGCTTGTAACAGGGGCTAAAAATATCAGAGATTAGATCTCTGGTGTTTTTTGTATATTATTAGTTGCAACGAATATTGTAACTATATACTCAAATTAGGATGTGATAAATTATGTCAAGAGCAAAAGAAGCAGATTTTTATTATGGTTCTGTATTATCGGCACTTTTTAATAATAAAAATGGCAGCATTACACCGGCAATAGTTGAGGGTAATGATAGGAGAATATATAATTTTATTACAGACAACACGGAATTTAAGCTGTTTATTAAATATCGTAGCGATAAGCAAAACACTAAGAAGAATGAATATAGCAGTTGGCTATTTACATTAACTGATGACAATATTAAAGAGCTATGTCAATATTTAAAGGAAGGATGTAATCTTATTGTTGCTTTAGTATGTGGTGTAAAAAGTTTAAAGAAAAGTCAAATTGCACTGTTGGATAAAGATCAAATTCAAGAGATAATAGATCTTAATAAAACTTCTATTACTATAAGCCGAAAAAATCATGAAAAAAAGTTTAGAATATCAGAATATCAGTAGGTGGAGGAAGGGAAAACTCAATTATGGTAGAAACAGATAGGTTTAAAGAATTATTTTAGATGAAAAATATTTTAATTATTTATGTTTTATACGGGCAGAGCTGTAAAATATGGGGGCAAGAGTTTTGGTTAAAGAAGAAAAAGTTTCACTTATTTTTGAATAAAGACAAAATGATTAGGATAGAATGTTAATAATATTAATGTTGAAAGAGAAATTTTAATATGATATTATTTAATTACGAGATGAAAGTATTAACTGTTACATGCATATAATTTAAATATAATAATTAAGTAAGGAAGGGATGAGGTGTATGATAATTAAGAATTATATGGATATTGTAAATATTCATAACTGGTTAAAGGATTCATATACTTTTTCATCTATAAAATTTGAAGAAAAAAGTACTTTGTTTGAAAAAAAGGATATTGAAAATACTGATAATTTAATTGATGTTAGTCTTGATAAATTTATTGGTTATAATTATGTTTATAATTATTTCTATTTTCTCCAAAAATATATTAGAAGTAAGAATGTAAATTTTGATTTTGGTGATTTTAAGAATATTTATAAATTAAAAGATTATTCAAATAATCAACAAAATGCAGATATTAAAGCTTTTAGTAATTGGTTTTTAAGAGCTGGTGAGGGATTGAGTAATATTGTTGATTTCCTGGAAAGTCTAAATACATGTAATTATGAGAGCAATAAAAGTTTTAAAATATTAAAATATTATAATTACCTTATTGAAGATTCTATATATAATGATCCAGAAATTATTCAAACTTTTTTAACAGAGGGTGCAACAGATCCTTTTATTAAGATTAATAAATTTGTTATAAAAGATAATATCAGAGAAAATACGAAAAGTGAAAATAACTCGATTGTATACAGTGAATTTAACAATTATAATCCGTGGCAATCAGGTTGTTTAAATTTTAGTCTCAGTGATGATTTTAGTGAACCTGCGAATTTGCAGGTTTCTTTTTATAATGTCATTAATATTATGGGGGTATTGCAATGAAACTTGATAAGACTTTGTATCATGATATACAATTAAAAAATGTTCAAATGACAGGTATCAATTGCTATTTAAATGAAAAACTTGATGCTGATAAAAAAGCAAGTACACCATTACCATTGAATATTGAATTAAAAAATGGGAGTAAAGTAATATCTAGTACTAGAGGTATATCATATTTGAAAGTAAAAATACAATTTGAAGATAAAAATAGTGAGCTTTTTTATATAGAGGTAAATTATAGAGGATTATGTGAAGCTATAAGGCCTATTGAAAAAAATGATATGGAATTTTATCTTAAGATACAGAGTGTACCTATGCTTTGGGCTTATGCAAGAGAGACTGTAAATAGTGTTATGCTTAAAATGGGACTTCCACCAATTATTCTTCCCGCTGTAAATATCAACAAGATGATAGATATAATGAACGAGGGAAAAAAGAATATGGGGGAATAGGGATGTCTTGTCTTGGTAAGGTGGAACTTGAAGTTCTTGATAGAAATAATGAATATATAAGAATGATAGAAAATAGAGCACGTAGAATATCAAGTTATATAAATAGTAAAGAAATTTTTGAAGTATTATTATATTCTTGCTGAAATTTAGAAATAAAGAGTATTTTAAATCTCATTTTGAGGAGTGGTTAAAAAGTACACAGGAATACCTTGAAATTTTTGATATTCAAGGTATAGACGACCTCTTTGATGAAATTTCAGATACATATGATAGATTGAGATGTAATGATGAAATAAGTGATTTTAGAGGTAAATTGTTTGAAGTAATTATGAGAGAAAAGTATTCTACAATTTACTGTAAAAGGGATAGTATAATGGAATATGGATGTAAAGTGATTATAGATAAAAAAGAGATTATTTATGAAGATATTTATGGCAATCCCGACTATAATAAAAAGACTGTTGATATTGCAGGATATAATTTTCAAAATGCTGAGTTTTATGAAATAAAAGTTGGACCTCGAAATTTTAAATATAATATTATACTCTATTTAAATAAATTGTTTGATTCTGCTAGTAAAAATAAAATATCACAGAATTTATCAATAGGTTGTATTACTATGGAAAAAAGAGTAAGTTTAATTCAGAATTTGGAAGCAGAAAAAAAGAACTGTGATTTTTTGAACTATAGCAATATTATGATCATTGGAAGAGAAGATATAACTAAGAGATTTTTTAATTGATTAAAGTAATTTATAAAATATCAGAAAATAAATACAGGTTAGAGAATCTGATAATACGCAAGAGGAATGTGAAATAAATTTAAGGGATTTGTTGATGCTGAATGAAAATAACGAGGAGTAAATAATGGATTATAATGAGCTTTATGATAGGTATGTAAAGCTGTTGGAAGAAAATAAAATGCTAAAAGAAAAAAACAAAAATTTGAGAGAGTATATTAGATTACAAGTACCCAATTTATTTATGGATGATAAATGTAAAGAACTGACTAAAACTAATACTGATACGTCAATTCGGGGAAATAAATGTATACAAGTAAATAAAAATAGCGCACCGAAAGATAAAATAAGGCTCTTTATGTCACTATTTAAAGGTAGAGAAGATGTGTATGCTAAACGATGGCAGAGTGAAAATGGTAAATCCGGTTATTCGCCTGTGTGTGTAAATGAATGGGTCAGGGGAATGTGCTACAAACCTAAAGTAAAGTGTTCAGAATGTAAAAATAAAAAATATGCTCCTTTGAATGAAAATGCAATTGATAGACATCTGAGAGGAATTGAAGTTTTAGGTATTTATCCCATGATTAAAGATGAAACTTGTTATTTTGTTGCAATTGATTTTGATGATGATGGATGGGAAAATGATATTTCCATTCTGCAGGAAATATGTATTGAAAAGAAAATACCTTTTGCAGTTGAACGTTCAAGATCCGGCAATGGGGCACATCTATGGTTTTTCTTTAAAGAAAAGATAGCTGCAGCATCTGCCAGGAAATTTGCTACAGCACTGCTAACCTATGCTATGACCAAAAGGTATAAAATTAAATTTAAATCATATGATAGATTATTCCCCAATCAAGATACTATGCCCAAAGGAGGATTGGGAAATCTTATAGCACTGCCGATGCAGAAATTTGTCAGAAAAAATAATAATACGGTTTTTGTAGATAAAAATTTTAAGCCATACGAGGATCAGTGGAAATTTCTAAGTTCTGTTGAAAAATTAATAAGGAATCAAATAGAATGCTACATTTCTGAAATTTGTACCAATAGTGAATTAGGTGATTTAAAAGAAGACAAAGAGGAAACTGACAAACCATGGAAAGGGAATAATGAAATCCGAAAGCTAAGTATTGAAGATTTTCCAGACAACGCACATATTATAAAGGCCAATATGCTTTTTATAAGTAAAGAAGGCTTTTCTAATAGAACTTTAAATTCTATAAAACGAATAGCAGCTTTTAAAAATCCGGAATTCTACAAAGCACAGGCGCTGAGGTTGTCTACATTTGATAAACCAAGAGTTATTTCTTTATCAGAAGAAACATCAGAATATTTATGCATTCCAAGAGGTTGTGAAATGGAGCTTAATAATTTTCTTAAAGAAAATAAAGTTGGTTTTGAATATAATGATAATACATATAGTGGCAGGATAATTTCAGTTCTTTTTAATGGAAAGCTTGGAGAAGAACAGGCAGTTGCTGTAGATGCACTGCTGAAATTTGATAATGGAGTGCTATCGGCTGCCACTGGTTTTGGTAAAACAGTCCTTGGAGCTAAATTAATAGCGGAAAGAAAAGTCAGTACTCTTGTAATTGTACATACCCGGCAGCTGCTGGAACAATGGAAAGAAAAATTGAAATATTTTTTAATAATAGATGAATCTTTAGCAATTGATAAAACTAAAAGAAAAGGAAGAAAAAAGAATATTGACGTTATAGGTCAAATAGGGTCAGGCAAAAACAATTTAAACGGTATTGTTGATATTGCAATTATGCAGTCTTTGGTAAGAAAAGGCGAGGTAAAAGAATTGGTAAAAGATTATGGAATGGTTTTAGTTGATGAATGCCACCATGCATCAGCTTTTAATTTTGAACTTATACTAAAAAGTATATCAGCTAAATATGTTTATGGGTTAACAGCAACTCCGATAAGAAAAGACGGACACCATCCTATAATATTTATGCAGTGCGGTCCTGTCAGGTATAGGGTAAATGCGAAGAAACAGGCTGAGAAGAGTTCTTTTGAACATTATGTTATCCCAAGGTTTACTTCTTTTAGGAAACCAGTTTGTCAAAATGAAAAAGAGTGGTCAATATCAGAAATATATTCTGTGATAGGCACAAGTCAGATCAGAAATAATCTGATTATTGATGATGTTACAAATTGTGTAAAAGAGGGACGAAATCCAATAGTTTTAACGGAAAGGACATCTCATGTTGAAATACTCTCAGATATGTTAAAAGAAAAATTGTCTTATGTCATTACACTTACGGGAAAAATGTCAGCAAAAGAGAGAAAATCTGAGTTCGATAAACTTTTGAACATACCGACGGGAAATAGTGTAGTAATAGTGGCTACTGGTAGGTTTATCGGGGAGGGCTTTGATGAACCTAGGTTGGATACTCTTTTTCTGGCAATGCCTATATCATGGAAGGGGACTCTACAGCAGTATGCTGGTAGGCTTCATAGGATATATGAAAATAAAAATGAAGTTCAAATATATGATTATGTCGATGTCCATGTTGATGTACTGGAAAGAATGTATGAAAAAAGATTAAAGGGGTATGCAGCAATAGGATATTCAGCCAAAAGTGAAAGCAAACCTATTGAGGCAATAAATTCAATTTATAACAATAATAATTTTTTAACTGTATTCAGCAATGATGTTTTCACTGCGAAAAATGAAATTATCATAGTTAGTCCTTTTGTAAGCAAAAGGAGACTTTCCCAAATGTTAAAACTTTTGATGATTGCCATAAAAAATTGCGTGAACATTAAGGTAATTACCCGCCCCAAAACAGACTTTAAAGGAAAAAATATATTTAATTTAGAAGAAATGCATGAAACTATGAAGGTTTCCGGGATAGCTGTAATTTTGAAGTCAAACATACATCAGAAATTTGCAATAATTGATGAAAAAATAGTGTGGTATGGAAGTATTAATCTTTTAAGTTATGGGAATGCAGAGGAAAGTATCATGAGATTGGAGAGTATAAATATTGCAAATGAGCTTTTGGATACTGTTGAGTGAATGCTATTTTTAGTTAGATAATCTTTTTATGTGATGAAGAATATTCAGTGGAAAAATTACCTGGATGAAGCGCGACTTAAATTTATCTGTATAATTTTTATATTCTATGGTATAATATCCGTAATAAGAGGGTGGATTGTGAATTCAGTCTGCTTAGTAAAATTTATATGTTACAGATAATAGATAGATCTCGGGAAAGGCTATCTATTATTTTTTTCAGAATTATTTATCTGATAGCTATCTGCCCTAATACTGCCACGCACTCTGTGAAAGCGACTATTACCAAATCAAAGAATTTGGGACATCTGTTTTTCTACAAGTGACAGATAAGGGCAGCTATGCCCCTGGATAACGATTTCTAAACTTCAGGTGGCGTCAAAAACCCCACCTGAAGCAAAGAACTCTGTTTATGTTTACTTTGGTATCGGATGATATTTCATCAGGTCTCAAAGTTATTTTATTTTCGATTTTAATATCTGACTTTTTATCAGACAACGCTACTATACAAATAGCAGTTATTGAAAATAAACTGAAGAACAATATTAAATATTCTCCTGCCATAAATGCATTACTTCTTCTTCATACGCAGACATTATTAACCATAATCCACCCGTGAATAAAGAAGAGGCAGCCATATAAATTTTTCTTATTACATTTTAGATTATATCATATACTTTAATTGCTGAAAACTAAAAGCAAGAAAGACATGGCAAAAATTCATACAGTGATTTATAATATTTAAGAGAGCATAAATATTTTTTAGGCAGCCGCCTCCCGGATTTTATCTCTCACAAAAGGAGCTGTTGCGGTAATTGACAGCAGAGGAGGTGGCGGCATGAGTGGATATATTGTTATTACGGCTATGGTATGTGTTACTATAGTCGGTGTAGTGGGTATTTTTTCTATACTCGCATACTTAAAAGAAAGAGCTGTTCTTAAGTATAAGAATAATTCCAGTGTCAGTGGCAATGAAATCTCAATTACCGTTGATGATAATAAAGATAGAAACTCAAAAAATTAAAATGCACTCTGGCATAAGTGCATTTTAATAAACTAAACTAAAAAAGTATAAACATTTAAAACCGCAATGGCTTCTTTTAAATATATTATAACATATTTTTTGAAAATTAAACTTGACTTTTAGATAAATTATCTAAAAATATATAAGGTGATAATATGAAAGATGATATAATTTCCTATCTCAAATCTTATAAGAGAGCAACTATAACTCTGGGGGAATTGGAGAGCTTGGTGCCGGGAAATATGAAATATGATGAATTTGCCGGCTGTATAATGGAGCTGGTGGAAGATAATGTACTTGTGGAAAAAAAGCCGGAGATTAATAACGGAAAGGATATTCCACTTCCCTATAAATTCGGCATCAATAAATATGGATTGAAAAAAGACTACATTGATTTTCTGCAGAATTACAGTTTGAGCATAAGCAGTGAAATCGACCTGCAAAAATATTTTGCCGGCAGTTTTGAAGAATTAAAAAGGGACAAACCCTATATAGATAAAATTAATGAGTATATATGCAAAAACGGGCTGCCAAAGGAATATGCAACTTCACAGGAAAGATCCTTTTATCTTGTAGGGGATGAAAAGTGGATTGATGAAAAATCCGGCAGAAAACTTATTGATAAGATCGGACTTTGGAATAAATTGAAGATGAGGATGGAAGTTTTAAAAGAAATGGAGAAAAAACTGAATGAAATTGCCGGAAATCTAGATAAAAAAGCCGACAGGGTAAAAGTACAAAAGGAGAATTTTATTGATTTCTGTCAAAATGACATATTGGATGTAAAACTTAAAGAGATGTCTGTGACAGGTATAGAATATAACAGAAATTTTGAAGCTATTTTAGAATGGCAGAATAAAATGAGTGAAAGAATTATGCGCATAGTTAAAATTACAGAAGATGACATGAGGAATCATGACAGAGAAATTCAGCAGTTTATAAACCAGCTTCATTCCTATCTGAAGACAATATCAGATGAACTTAGGAGACTTCCCAAAAGCACCAGGATAAAGATTGATGGAAAGTGGAAAGAGGTATTTTTGTTTACAGTACCTGAATGGAATGAAAAAGAAGGCAGGGAAAGACTGGCCGAATATATTGACTGGATGTTGAATCAGCTTCAGGGGGATCAGTTCAAGGATGAAAATGGCAAGGAAGATGTGGAAAAAGTCAGAAAATGCATTGAAAAATGGCTTCAGTCAAAACAGCTGCTGCAGTATGTGATGAAGCAGAACACCATAAAGGTGAAATGCAGGAAAGTGACCAATGATGGAAAGATGAGCAGTCTGCCTTTTTCATGGGAGACATCAAATCAATGGTCCGGCGGAGAAAAGTGGAGCAAAAACATGACTTTGTTTCTGGGCATACTGAATTATCTGGCGGAGAAGAGAATCAGGATGGCTTCAGATTGTAAAAGGCACAGAGCAGTTATAATGGATAATCCTTTTGGCAAGGCTTCCAGTGAACATGTACTGGATCCTGTATTTTTTATTGCAGAACAGCTTGGATTTCAAATAATAGCCCTTACAGCACATTCGGAAGGAAAATTTATAAGAACCTATTTCCCGATTGTATACAGCTGCAAGCTCAGGGAAGCCAGCGACGGTATAAATCAGATTATGACGAAAGAGATGGAAATGAAGAAGGCATTTTTCAGAGACAATGATCCACAGAGTTTAACAAGACTTACTTAGCTAGGAGTATATGGATATGTCCATGGGTAAAAATTGAAACCAAGGATAAAGGTTCATTGAGAGGAGAAGTAATTTATTATGGAATCATTGCTTAAATATAAAATTCTTATATGGGGACATTCTACAGGCGAGCGTGGAAAAAACATTTTGTAGAGTTTAGGTAACTTAATTTTAGCTTTAGTTCTGTCGTATCTTTCATAATTTGTGTCACAAGTTTATATTTTTGCATTGTAAAGGTAAATGAAGGGAAATGATATTTTGTTAAACAAGCTTTTTCAACGTTTAAAGGAGAATCATTGGGAGATGATCTTTTTTACTGTAAAAATAGAAGAATATTGTGCTATAAAATATAAACTTATGAGTAATGGGATTAAAATAAAGACTAAGATAATAAGGCACAAAGGAGTTAGAAATCCTATAGCTATCAATGGAAGTAGAAATGAATACTATGAAATATATATCCAACCCAAAGAAATAGAAAAAGCTAATAAAATTATTTATAGTTAATAAATGAAAATATGGAATTAGGTACTTTATTAAAACACTGTATTATTTAAGAGAATTTTTATGGTATTTTCTGTCGTATAGAAAACTTATAGGTTTATTGTAAATTTATATATGTGCTTTTAAGGATGATTTGAAGTCCATTAGAATCTTTGAAACTATGAAAAAATAAGTAAAGTGTTGTTCAAATTTGAGGAGGGTTGGTATGGATACAATAAAGGCAATAGAAGAACGTAGAAGTATAAGAAAATATCTCAATAAACCAGTTGAAGATGAGAGAATAATTCAACTAGTTGAAAGTGCAAGACTTGCTTCATTCGGCAGCAACACCCAGCCTTGGCATTTCAATATAGTAAAGTCTGAGTTAATTAAACAAAAATTGGTAAAGTATCTCATAATCAGCAGTGGATGATTTCTGCCCCGGTATTTATTGTATGCGTTGCAGATATACGTTGTAGAATAGCAGAAAATGTGGATATATTGATAAAAGAAGATAGTCCACAAGAAGAACTTAAACAAATAATTAGAGATACATCGATTTCCATAAGTTATATGCTACTTGAAGCTAATAGTTTAGGATTAGGTACATGCTGGGTTGGATGGTTCATACAAGAAGAAATTAGGCCCATTTTAAATATACCTTCTGATAAATATGTAGTTGGTATCATCACACTTGGTTATGCTAATGAAGCACCAGAAGCTCGTCCAAGAAAAAAGCTTGAGAAAATAGTACATTAAAAATTTTAGAGAGGAGGACTATCATGCCCTATAAACAAAGTTTAGTTCACAGTAAAGATTTAATAAAATGAACCAAAATGGAGGTTCCGAAGAAAAAATTAGTAGTACCTTTTACAGGCACAGTTATAGTAAAGCTCTCTATGACTATTTTACCTAATGTGGTAACAGTGCTTTTATAATTAGCAAGAATTAATTGATAACAAAATTATTGAAATATGGTATTGAAGAAAATATAATGTAAATACAGATAAAAGTAATTTAAATAATATTAAAATTATAACTTTTAATATTGAAAGTTGGAAGAAGGTATACTAGATGACATTATAAACATAACAATTTAAGTTAAAGATTTTAAATGAAGTGGTATAAGCTTGAAAGAAATGCTTTAATCACGTTTTGTAACTTTGGCGAAAGAAGTGATTATAAAAATGAATAAATCAAAATTAGAAAAAGTAAATTTTTATAGCGATATACTTGGCAAAAAAATGTCAATGTTGGTATATTTACCTGAATGCTATGATAGTTCAACTCCTATGCCTGTATTATACTTTCTACATGGAAGGAGTGGAAATGAAAATATAATGTTTCAAATGGACATAAACACCAAGGCTGATCGAATGATAAAAAATGAGAAAATTAAACCTATGATAATTGTATGTCCAAGGATTGAAAACAGCCGAGGGTTGAATTCATCCTTAATCTGTAAAGAGGTGTTTGACTTCGGAGATAATAATAGAATTGTAAATGTAGGAATGTATGAAGATTACTTTATAAAAGAGATAATACCTTTAACAGATAAAACTTTTAATACTATAAAAGATAGAAAAGGAAGATATATAGGAGGGGCATCTGCCGGTGGTTATGCAGCTCTTCACAATGCATTTCGACATCAGAATATGTTTTTAAAGGTAGGAGGGCATATGCCTGCTTTAGAACTTCAACTTGAAGATGAAGATAAGCTATATTTTAAAGACATGGGTGTATGGGAAAAATATGATCCAATATATATTGCAAGAAATAATAATATTTCTTCTGATATTGATGTATATCTTGATGCTGGAGATAAGGATGAAGGCAGATTTTATGAGGGCTGTTCAATTTTGCATAAAATATTAAGAGAAAAAGGCATAAATTCTCAAAATTATATATTCTCCGGTAATCACAGTGTTGAATATATACAATCAAATATTGAAAAATATCTAAAATTTTATGGGGATTAATATATTGTGGACAGGTCTTGCGTAATCTATACAGATAAAAAAACAACAAACCACTAATAAACAACAAATATGATGGTTAAATACCATAAAATATGTTATTTGAAATTGGAGGAAAAGACAATGAATATCACAAATAAAATACATTTACTAAAGCATGATTTTCAGATTTCAGTTAGCACAGAGAAAAAACTACCTAGATTTGTTAATTCAATAATTATATTTGGTAAAAAAATCACTCTAATTGATACTGGTGTAAAAGATAGCTATGAAAAGATTTTTAGTTACATTAAAGAACAAGGAAGAAGTATTGATGAGATTAATTTAGTAATTTTATCTCATTCACATCCTGACCATATCGGTTCTGCCAATAAAATTAAGACTATTACTGGTTGTAAAGTTATGGCACATAAAGGAGAACAAGAATGGATAGAAGATTTGAGTGTTCAATATAAGTCAAGGATGGTTCCGGGATTTTATGAATTAGTCAATAAATCAGTAAAAGTTGATGAGTTAGTTAAAGATAAACAAGAAATAAAACTGGATGAAGATCTGACGCTGCAAATAATCCATTCTCCAGGACATTCCAAAGGTTCAATCAATATTTTTTTTAAAGAAGATAAAATACTTTTTACAGCCGATTCCATACCTTTAGTTAATGATATTCCAAATTATGATAACTTTAATGAATTGAAGAGTTCATTAAAAACTATTAAAGATTTCAATGACTATAATATATTACTTTCATCATGGATGGAGCCAATAAATAATTTGACTAAAATTAAAGAATTAATTATGAATGGGGAGCAGTATTTGATAAAGTTGGATATGGGAGTAAAACAGTATTATTCAAGTAAAGAAGAAAATACACTTGAAAATTGTAAGAGATTAATTAATAATTTAGGATTACCACTTGTGTACATAAATCCAATTGTGCATAGAGCTTTTCAATCTCATTTAGAATAAGTATTCTGCATTATCTAATAACATATTTTATAAACTAAAGTCTATTTTGGTGATGAAATTGGTATAAAGAAATCAAGCGCCCAGATTACAGAGTGTTATAAAAGAGAAGAAACTTATAGGTAAACAAGTTCTGGGAACGGTAATTTATTTCGCAACAAGTTTTATTAGGGGGGGATGTGAAAAGGTATGTTTATATTTGCTATTGTAAATTTAATATTTTTATCATTAGTTATAATTGGTGGAGGGTTTTTATGTAAAAGTATAGCAAATGTAAATCCACATAATGGTATAGGATATAGAACTAAACTTTCAAAGAAAAATGCAGATACCTGGAAGGAAGCAAATATATATGGTGGAAATGTGCTAATTATATGTGGAGCAGTATACTTTGTGTTGACTTTGATATCTGTTGTAGTATTTTATGATAATTTCAATGGCTTAATTGCTGTTGTATTATCTATTGGAATAGTACCAGTTATTTTAATTGGTGTTTTCATTTCAGAAATACATTTAAGAAGTATTTTTGATAGTGATGGAAATAGGAAATAGTGAACAATAAATAACAAATATTAATACAGAGCGAGTTACTTTAAACGTATGCGTCAAATAGGTTCTTTCCAATTTTAATTGAAGTTATGGTGATAATCATGGAAAAACTTTTTAAATCTCTTGATACTGAATTGGAAATTTTAGATTATAAAATCAAATCAGATAAAATAATAATAACATTAGTTTCTAATAGAAAAAATGTTGTTTGTCCTTATTACAACCAGGCTTCTCAAAATGTAGAATTACTGACATGTGATAAAATGGGCCATCCAATGCCGGCTCCATATATTATTCCCATAAGCGAAACCTTATCGATAAATATGATGGGAGGAGTATTTTCTTCAGGGGGAACCATAGAAGGTAATGCAGAAGGGCAGTTTAAATCATGGCAAAGAACAATTGAATTTTTTATGGAACCTTTATTAAAAAAACTAGAAAAGTAAGAATGAGTATATTGGAATAATCTAAGCATTATTGATATCTCTTTAGTAAAGGATTTTATTTACTGCATATTATGCAGCAGGCATTTTCAAGTCTTATTTCAGTTTCAAATAAAATTCAAATTGTAGGGGATCAATATTGTGAACCGTTAACATCTAGACAATATACGACAATGCTGGCAGTACTTCACTTACCTAAAGATGAGACTACTTTTATTAATATTGCTAAGAAGTTAGGAACAACTAAACAAAATATAACCCAATTAATTAAAAGTCTTGAAAAAAAGAATTTTGTGTCTATAATGCCTAGTAAAAAAGATAAGAGATCAGTTAACATATGTGTCACTGATTTAGGTATGGATATCATGATCAAGTGTGGAAGAGAGGGCATTATTAATTTTATGGCTGATATTTTCAAAGATTTTACTAAAGAAGAAGTAGAAACCCTATGGAAACTATTAATTAAACTATATTGCTTTGATGGCGTGGAAATGGATGGATTTGAAGAAAATATTGAAATTCCAAATATTGATATGGATGAAGAAGTAAGAGTGGGAATAGAAAAGTTTTTAAAGAGAAGAAGTGTTAAATAATTGTGGAATAGTTCAATTAAGATAACGTGGTAGCAGAATTTTATATTAATTTTGCCATGGCATTTTATTTTTAGGGTGGTGATTATATGCTTAAAGATATCAATAGAATAATGGATTTGAGTCGGCTTTTCAAAATAATAAACGAAAAAAATAGGTTCAGTTTATATTGTATTTACATTGATTGGGTACACTCATAAGAGGAGGGTGAGAGATTTGAATAAGGTTCTAGTTATAGATGATGACGGTTATATTAGAGAGCTTATTTGCACAGTATTGAAAAATGACGGATTTTCTGTGTTTGAAGCTGTAAACGGGAGAGATGCATTACAAAAACTTGGAGAGGAAAAAATAGACCTTTGTGTTCTTGACATTATGATGCCTCAAATGGACGGCTACGAATTTTGCAAACAAGTACGTAGATATTATGAGGATATGCCTATTTTAATGCTGACCGCCAAAAGCGAGCTTTCCCAAAAAGTAAAGGGCTTTGAACTTGGTGCGGACGATTATTTAACAAAACCCTTCGAGGTTGATGAGCTACTTGTTCGAATAAAAGCACTTCTGAGGCGTTATAAAGTAGTTGCTTCACAGACTATTAATATAGGTAATTTAGCCATGGATAAAAGTAGGTATACGGTCATTAGTAACAATGAAAATTACGATATACCCATGAAAGAATTTGAACTCTTATTCATGCTTGGAAGCTATCATGGTAAAACCCTTTCTCGTAATAGATTGATTGAAGAGGTTTGGGGTCTTGATTTTGAAGGAAACGAGCGAACACTTGATGTTCATATAAATCGTCTTAGAGAGAGATTTCCGTCTCATGTTTACAAGTTCAAAATTACTACAATTCGGGGACTTGGTTATAGATTGGAGGCGGCGAAGTGAGAGGAAATTGGTCTTTTTCTTCAGTAATGCTAATTTTTTTTTCGGCGTTACTTAGTTTAACCTGTGGGTACTATATCTGCACATTCATTTTCAGTCAATCAGGAATTAACCATTCATATCTACTCTATATTGCTCAAAGTTTCGTTTCTGTTGTGATATTTTTTGTTGGTTGGGAAATATATTTAGAATTACACTGGCGATTCACCCGTAAAAAAAGAAAGTTTGATCTTTCACGCTCTCAAGTATTGAGCGGAGCTATTGAAGCCATAAACAAGATGGCTTCCGGTGATTTCAATGTGTTTGTTAAAACAAACGAACTCGACCCTTTTAATGAGGTAGCAGATGAAGTCAACAGAATGGCAAAAGAGCTAGGTTCTTTGGAAAAAATGCGGCAAGGTTTTATATCAGATGTATCACACGAAATACAGTCACCTTTAACCTCTATTTCAGGGTTTGCTGCACTGCTGAGAAAAGGAAATTTAAGCGAGAGCCAAATATCACGCTATGCCAATATAATAGAAGCTGAAAGCAAAAGATTATCCAAGCTAAGCGAAAATTTATTAAGATTATCTAATTTGGAATCAGAAAATCATAATTTAAATTTAAAGAACTATCAAATCGACAAGCAAATTGAAAGTATTTTACTCATGCTAGAACCACAGTGGTCTGCGAAAAGTATCACACTTGACGTTTCTCTTGACAAGACGATAGTATGCGGCGATGAGGATTTATTAAGTCAGGTATTTATAAATTTGCTTCATAATGCTATTAAATTCACATCCGAAAACGGAAATATAGGAGTCAAATTATCAAGCAATGAAAATGAAATTGAGTGTAAAATCTCCGATACAGGTAGAGGTATTTCACCGCAAGATCAGCCACGAATTTTCGAACGGTTTTATAAAGCAGATAAATCTCGTGACCGTTCTTTGGGTGGCAACGGACTTGGACTTTCAATAGTAAAAAAGATTGTTGATTTACACGGAGGGAAAATATCTCTTACCAGTGAAATTGGAAAAGGTACGGAATTTACTATTTTTCTACCCAGATAAAAACTAATATGTCGATTACCACAGTCTAAATTAACTGACTGTGATTTTTCTTTTTGTTTACATTGCGTTTAAACTCCATTTAAGTTCGGTTTAAATTGCAGCCATATACTATGCTTGTAGAAACCAAACGGTGTTTAGAAACAATATTATTGAAAAGAGGTAATTAATATGGGTAAAGACAAAATCACATTCATCACCAACGTAAAAATCTTTGATGGCGAATGTGTTATCGAAAAACAATCAGTTACAATCAAAGGAGAAAAGATTGTCAACGTTGGAGGTTCCGCTCCTGATGGCGCAGAAGTTATTGATGCGAAAGGATGCACACTGCTTCCGGGTTTAATTGACGCACATACACATGCTGACCCTGAAAGCCGGAAGATTGCCTTAACTTTTGGTGTTACTACCGCGTATATAATGCAAGGGTATTGGTCAAAAGAGCAGAAAAAAGCGCTTGATAAGCGCAGAGATATAGCTGATGCTTTGAACTCATTCTTTGCAGTTACTGCTCCAGGAGGTCACCCCCACGAGCTTATACCGAAAAGCGCCATTCCTAAGATGCCTCAGGGCTTTGATATGAGCGAGGCAATTAAGTTTGCATCAACCCCTGAAGAGGCTGCTAAGGTTGTGGAAAAGCGTGTAGAGCAAGACGCTAACTACATTAAAATTATGGTTGAGGACGGAACGGTGTTTGGGAAGCCGGGTACACCTGACATTACCGATGAAGTGCTTGCGGCTACTTGTGCCGAAGCTCATCGTTTTGGGAAAATGGCTGTTGCCCACACAATGACCATTAAAGCTTCTGAACGTGCGATTAAAGCTGGAATAGACGGATTAATGCATATTTTCATTGACAAGCCCTATACTAAAGAAATTATTGATACCATTGTAAATTCAGGAGTGTTTGTGTGCCCCACTATTGTCGCTGGCGCTTCCACAATAGGAGACAGTGACGCGGGTGAGTTCGCCAAGGATGAACGTGTATGCTCTAAATTAAGTGAAGAATGGATAAACGCACTTCATAAACACATCAATTCTTATCCACAAGGGAAGACAGAATATCTTTTGGAAACAGTGAAGGCACTTCACGATGCCGGTGTGGATATTTTAGCTGGTGCCGATTCTTCAACACCTGATGTTGGTGGTATGGTACCCGGAGCAAGTTTGCATCATGAACTGCAATTGCTTGCCAAGGCCGGCTTGACACCTATTGAGGTGTTGAGAGCTGTTACTTCAGTTCCGGCGCGGCGTTTTGGACTTATTGACCGCGGACGGATCGTGGATGGTGCTCGTGCCGACTTATTGCTAGTTAAGGGCGATCCAACATCAAATATTTCTGATACATTATCTGTTCAATCAGTTTGGCGACAAGGTGTTTGCTTAACTATAATTTAAGGAGGAAATAAATATGTGTTTTATTGATGTACATCACCATGTGATAGGAAAAAATAATCCTAATGCAGCATTATTGCCACCTTGGAACATGAAAATAGATGAAGAGACAATGAATAGGATGGGGATAACAGGAGCATTACTTTCGCTACCTGTGTCAGCAAGTCCTGAAGTGACCAGGCAAATGAATAACTTTTTAGCTCAATTTGTTACTTATGATCCAAAGAAATATGGAATGCTGGCATGTCTGCCCACTGAATTTGTTGACGATGCATTAAAAGAGATTGACTATGCATATGACACACTGAAAGTGGATGGATTCTCTATTCCAAGCAACACCAAAGGAATTTATATAGGAGATGACCGCATGGATGAAATCTTGGCGGAGTTAAACAGAAGGTCGGCGGTTGTACTACTTCATCCCACTAAGCCTGTGGGAGTGACTGAGTCTCTGTTTGTAAAAGATATGTCCATCTATGAATTCCCATTTGATACAACACGCGCCATGATGGATCTAATTTATAGCGGAAAAGTCCAAAAGTACTCAAATATTAAATGGATTGTTTCTCACGCAGGAGGAGTCATTCCGTATATTGCATATCGTTTGAGTACTGTTGCACAGGAAAACAAGGTAAGTAGCTTGTCCAGCGATGAAGTTCTTGCATCCTTGAGAAGTTTGTATTATGATGTGGCGCTCTCAACCTCATCTAGTGTATTTTTTACATTGAGAGAATTGGCAGGAACATCACATATCCTATTCGGTACGGATTATCCACTGCGCTACGAGAAAGGCGTAACTGAAAGTATCCAACAGTTCAGCAGCTACTTAGGCTTCGACGAAGGTGAGAAGAGCAAGATAATGTCTGAAACGGCAAAAGAACTTTTTCCTCGTTTCCGTTGAAGAGGTATGAGTAATTTAAGGAAATAAGTATTTGAACGTTTGCTGAATTTTCAGATGGTTTTACACCGCTATCAAATGTAGAATTTAAAAAATTGGGACCGTTTGCTAATCCCAATAGAGGACAGGGGTGTCCTACCTATATTAAAGATGAAGGCTGAAGTGAGAAGGTTTGGATAAACTTAAAACTTTATCTAGCAATAAGTTTATTAAGAAATGTGAGTTTGAAGATAAAAATTATATTAATTTTTATTTCAATACAATTCTAATTTTCTGTTATAGGGTAGGGACTATTAAAATCTATATTTATAAGTTTCATCACACTATTTTCATATTTATAATAAGCATAAAATCAGCCTAACGAATCAGCGTGACAACTGCCAGATACATCTTCATATACTTTTAATCCATATACACCACTATTATCCATATTATATAAAGTATATATAGGATCATGTCCCATCCAAGCCTGTACTTCTGTCCCCCAGTCCTTAGCATTTTGCATTGATAAATCTCCTGTCAAATCTACTGAACAACTTTTATCAAAATTTTTTGAATACATATTAAATGTATCATAGCCATTTAATTGAAATGAGAAATTATCTTGACTAATGGCTTCATCATCTAATCCAGGTCTTTCTCCTTCATTATAGTTATCTACTTTTGTTAAACTACTTTCATGCATAGTCTCTACATCACAAGATTCATTTCCACTACTACCACCACTTAGTGCTGTGGATATTATCTCGGGAGTACCATCTCCAGTAATATCAGCTAACATAATTTCCCCATATCCAATAAAGCTTTCTCCTACAACTATGGAATAATGAAGTATACCGTAAATAGCAATAATGAAATAAGTTATGTTCATTTTAATGATTCAGAAACTAAACTTGAAACAGAAAGAAATATTTTAGACATAATTACTGCATTAGCAGAAAACAATACGCAGTTTGTGTTGTTTGATAGTGAAACACTTTCCAAGGACTTTCTTGAGCTTAAAAAAGGATTGGTTGGAACTTTGCTTCAAAAATTTACGATGTATCATATTGAATCTGCAATAATTATCAAAGACATAAAAATTTTACATTGCGAAAATGTATAAATTTACGCTCCACCTAAAATGGCTCCCCATAAAATCTACATAATAAAGATTATTTACTCAACTTTCCCATTGATTTTGTCAAAACGCAAAAAATCAATGGATACAGCTTATTATATATAGGATAAAATGAACAAAGATAACTATATCATTAGAAACGGCGAAGAAGTTGGCTGTTCCTAGTGCTGGCATAGAACACAAGAAAACAAGCCTTCGTGTGCGTTTTTATCGATTCAAGTTGCAGTATTCACAGCTATGCGAATGTCAGTCTAACCCGTGATGGCGTACGTCCTGCTTTAAAACTTAATGTTTTATATCCCACCCTGTGTTGCAAATATAATTTGTTTATTGGCTTTCAACTATGTTGAAAAAACCTATTGTATGCAATCGACCTTCTTTTATTTAGCGGGTAGATTTTAATTGTAAATGCTTTAACGGCAATAATATTACCTTGATAGTTCTAATTATGATCTATTGCACTATATAAAAATCTCCAAATATTGATATATTGACAATAGTGTGTGCCATACAGTATAATATCTGCAGAGGTGATAGTATGTCTGATCAGTCAGATATTTTTTCAAGCCTTATCATGGAGTTGCGGCGTGGTACTGTTGTCCTGGGTGTGCTCAGTCAGCTTAATGAGCCCCAGTATGGATATTCCCTCATGCAAAGCCTTCAGGAAAAAGGATTTCCGGTAGACGCGGGTACGCTTTATCCTCTGCTCCGTCGTTTGGAAAAGCAGGAGCTGCTGCGCAGTAACTGGGAGACTAGCGGTTCTAAACCACGCAAATATTACGTTATGAGCGATATTGGCAGAACTGTCTATCAAAAGCTCTGCTCAGAATGGACTGTTATGACGGAAAACATGGAGAAACTAATAAACGAAAATGGGAGTGAACCTGATGGAAATGATTGAACGATACATTTACGCCGTTACTAGGCATTTGCCCGAAAAACAGCGGGAGGATATAGCAAAGGAGTTACGTGGCCTGATTGAGGATATGATTGCCGAACAAACGGGAGAGCGTGAGGCTACGGATAATGATATAGAGGTTGTACTAAGAACTCTCGGTGAGCCTGCCAAACTTGCCGCAAAATATTCGGGACGGCCGCGTTATATTATCGGTCCGGAACTCTTTGATAAGTATATTACGTTGCTGAAGATTGCCCTTCCTGCTGTCGCGCTGGCTATGCTCGTGGCATCGATCGTCCGCTATGTTTCCGCACCGGAGCTTATCATCGGGACGATCATCGGCTCGACACTGGGAGAAATACTGGATGCTGTTATTCAGGCGTTTGCATGGCTGACAGCAGTTTTCGCACTCATAGAGCACTTTGCTGTGGACATCGTTGCAAAAAAATGGAAAAGGGATAATTGGGACCTCGTCGATTTGCCTGAGCTCCCTATAAAAGAAGCGGCATTTAAACGCTCCGAGCCAATCGTAAGCATTGTTTTCATTGTTATCTTCTTTATTTTTTTTAACTTTGCTGCAGGTCAGTTCGATTTCTATCTGCCTAAGAACAACGGTGTCCTCATTCAGATATTTAACCCCAGCGTCCTGCACGGCTATCTCTGGCTCATTGATATCTGTTTCGGAATAGGAATTGTCAAAGAGATCCTGAAGATGGTCATCGGTCGATACAACCTTAAATTGATGATCATGAACACGGCTTTGGGTATAGCTGCACTTATCCTGGCTCTGATCCCCTTTTCTAACTTCAAAATTTGGAATCAGGCATTTGTACAGCAGCTCGCAAACGCCGGTTTTATTACGCTCCCAGCAAATTTTAATCCTGTTCAGCCGGTGATCATAGGTGCAAAAGTCGTTATTGGACTTATCATCTTCTCATTCGTTTCTGAAACAGCGCATACGTTATTCCGCACATTCCGGTATGGGGTGCATGAAAAAAAGAAATAGCAAAGTTAAGAGTCTACTGTAATTTTTGTTGCGTGTTCCTGTTTTATGGGTTTTTGTTTTAACTTATCTTGTTGGATTAGATCTGCAGCTGCTTTTTCCTAGTAATATTTCTTCAGAGGTAGTGTTTAAAATCGGTATTGTCTTTTTCATTATTGGTACGATTGTTGCAGCATGGGGGCTGATTATTTTTCATAAAGTACGTACTACAACTGTTCCAGGAGAAATATCGGCAATACTGGTGACGACCGGCCCTTGTCGGTTTAATCGAAACCCGATGTATGTAGGGCTTACTTTAGCGCCGGTATTCTCGTCCAAATTTGACCGATCATTGTATTACTGCTCTTGTTTGCTTACCTCAATTAGATGGTAATCCCCATAGAATAGGCCCGCCTGAAAGATACTTTTGGAAACAAGTATGAACAATATTGTCTTAAGACATGCCGTTGGATATAAATAACCGAACCATACAGAATGGTTAGTGGAAATTATCTGTAACGACTTTGACACGGACGAGTTTTTCTTTGATAAAATGATGAGCTAGAGCTCCAGATATTACAGCAAAGTTGACCCCGAGTGGGTATGCTTGTTTCTTCAAAAGTATAAAAAGCGATTATCAAAACTCTTAAGCCCCTAAATAGGTTTGGACCATTACATCTATATTTATTATAATGTAGAAAGTGATTGGAGGTAAACTATGAAAGGAAAAAGTTATACGAAAGAATTAAAAGAAGAGGTATTAAGAGAAGTGAAAGAAGTAGGAAATGTTTCACTGGTATCAAGGAGACATGGGCTCTCAAAATCAACTATATTTACGTGGATAAGGAATTCTAAGGATAAGGATGAGATTAAAATTAAGCCTGGTAGAAAAGCTTTAGTTGAGGGAGAAAAAGAACTTGAAAATGAGCTGACAGAGGTAACAAAAGAAAATGATCATCTAAAAAAATTGTTAGGAGAAAAAGATTTAGAAATAGCAATTCTTAGAGATTTAATAAAAAAATCAAACCCTCAATTAAGGAAAAAGTAGAAATAGCTAAAAAGTATATAGAGCAAGGATACAATGCAGTATTTGTACTTAAAGTAGTTAAACTCGGAAGATCAACATATTACTATAATTTAAGTGTAGAAGGCAAAGAAAAGACTAGGCCTAAAGGTGGAAAGCCAAAAGGATATAGTATAAACAGAGATGGTGAGAAAGTATGCGATGATCAGATTAAGGAATTTATTTTGGAGGCCATTGACGGGGATGCTATTAACTATGGATATAGAAAAATAACTTACCATTTAAGAAAATATTGTAATCTTGTGATTAATCATAAGAAGGTTTATCGGCTTTGCAAAGAGCTCAGAATACTTAAAGATCAGAGAATAATTAGAACTAAAATAAAGAGAAATATTGCAATTAACAGAACTATAACAGGCTCAAATCAACTATGGGAAATGGATATAAAATATGGCTATATAGAAGGTGAGGATAAATTCTTCTACTTACTAAATTTAATTGATATCTTTGATAGGAGCATTATAGATTACCACATGGGTTTACACTGTGAGGCTAAAGATGCTGCAGCACTACTGAGGAAGTGCTTAATAAGAAGAAACTTGTTTGAGGAAGACTCTAAAAAGCCAGTAATAAGAACAGACAACGGACCCCAGTTTATAAGTCATAAATTTGATGAATGCTGTGAAGAACTTAAAATTGAACATGAGAGAATACCAGTGAAGACGCCAAATAAAAACGCACATGTAGAATCATTTCACAGAATACTTGAGGATGAGTGTTTAAAAATTAATGAATTTCAAAGCTATGGAGAAGCATACAAAATAGTAAATGAATTTATGGAATTCTACAATAATAGGAGATTACATTCAAGTTTAAGATTTATGGCTCCACATGAATTTTATAACCTTTATTTTGAAGAAAACCTAACAAACATTCAAATAAGGGTCTAAATTTAATAGAAATGAAGAATTTATTAGATTCTGTCCAAAACGAGGGGGTTAATCCGAAAATTCAGTGTTCAGAAAGCAATTGCAATAAATAGTTATCAACATAGTTCATTCAAACGCAAAGAGCATTTAAGGGTTTTATTGCTTACAATTTTTGATTTATGAGATTAAAGTGTTAAGCCATACAACTATTTGATGTCCAATAAAAATCTCGGCCGTGCAATATGAAACGAAGGTGTTGTATTTTGCCCGATAAAATTGAATTTGAGGGTCAATTTTTTTCATGAAGATAGCCTTCCCCCAAGGGGGTGCTAGATTCAAGCGGCATCTTTTTTAACCGTTCAATGCATGTGGAGTGCCGTAGGACTGCGTTGAGGAAATAGGAGCATATTGATAATCATTTTTATATGTGTTATATTGAAATAAATATTTAGAAAAGAGGTATAAGAATGTTTATTGTTAAAATGAGACTCTGTTATTTAATTTAATACAAATAACTAAATAAAAGATAAGGTGAAAAAGCCTATAGTTTTAGATTTATTTGTTGTACTTTATTTTTGGATTCTTACAATGAACACTCATATACCATTATTGTATCCTATTATCAACACTAAGTGTAACCGCCTTATTGTAGTTTTTGATGTTCTATGTTTTTATAGAGATATAAGGGTTGCAGGTGAATTATGTTCATTTGCAGCCTTTTTTACGTTGAATGGTCATTTTTAGGAATTCACATCGAATTAATAAATGAGATGGATTTGAGAATATGTGTATAAATAATATTTAAAGAAGATAGTTTTTCAAGGAGGAACATTTATGTATTATATTTTCATATAATCCTTCCTGCTTAAATCGCAGGGTTTTCCCTGCGAACAGGTAAATGAAAACGTGCGATTTTAGACAGGAGGAGAGGAAATGGAATTAATAATAAGAGCAAAAGATCTTCGTGTGGAATACACAGGGCGTGATGTTTTAGATATAGATGAATAGAATTATATGATTATGATCGTATTGGTTTGGTGGGAGCAAATGGTGCAGGAAAAAGTACCTTACTCAAGGTACTTTTGAGGGAATTAACTCCCCCGGGATGTAAAATCAATCGTTTTGGGGGATTTGCATATATCCCTCAGTTGGATGAAGTAACTTTGCAGGGGGAAAAAGATTTTGTACTTATAGGAAAACTTGGTGTTGAGCAATTAGAAGTACAGACCATGAGTGGTGGTGAAGAAACAAGACTTAAAATAGCACAGGCTCTTTCAGCGCAGGTACATGGTCTTTTGGCAGATGAACCTACCAGCCATTTAGACCGTGAAGGAATCGATTTTTTAATCGGACAGTTAAAATATTTTTCCGGTGCATTGCTAGTTATTAGCCATGATCGCTATTTCCTTGACAAGGTGGTAGATAAAATATGGGAATTGAAAGACGGCAAAATCACAGAGTATTGGGGAAACTATTCTGATTATCTTCGTCAGAAAAAAGAAGAAAATAAAAGCCAGGCTGCAAAATACGAACGATTTGTTGCAGAACGTGACCGGCTGAAACAGGCTGCTGAAGAAAAGCGAAAACAGGCACGTAAAATAGAACAGAAAGCAAAAGGTGCCGGCAAGAAAAATAATTCTGAAAGCGGTGGACGTTTGGCCCATCAGAAAACAATGGGAAGTAAGCAAAAGACATTGTATAATGCTGCGAAGTCTATGGAAAATAGGATTGCAGCTTTAGGAGATGTAGAAGCTCCAGAAGACATTTGTAGGATTCGTTTCAGGCAGAGTAAAGCATTGGAGCTTCATAATTCACATCCGATTTATGGGACAGAAATTAATAAAAGGTTCGAAGATAAGATATTGTTTGAAAAGGCATCTTTTAGCATACCACTTGGAGCAAAGGTGGCACTGACTGGCGGTAATGGTACAGGAAAAACAACTTTAATCCAAATGATCTTAAAACATGAAGAGGGTATTTCGATTTCACCCAAGGCTGAAATAGGTTACTTTGCCCAAAATGGTTATAAGTACAACCGTAATCGAGAGGTTATGGAATTTATGCAGGAGGATTGTGATTACAATGTATCAGAAATACGTTCAGTGCTGCTCTCTATGGGTTTTGTACAAAATGATATCTGCAAAAGATTATCTATTTTAAGCGGCGGCGAAATTATTAAATTGCTGTTAGCTAAAATGCTTATAGGCAGGTATAATATCTTGTTAATGGATGAACCGAGTAATTTCCTTGACCTGTCAAGTTTGGAGGCTTTGGAAATGTTGATGAAAGGGTATGCTGGAACCATTGTGTTTATAACCCACGACAAAAGACTAATTGATAATGTGGCTGATGTGGTTTATGAAATCAAAGATAAGAGATTGAACTTAATTCGATAAACTGATTTATCAGCGTATATAAGAGATTAAAAAGGAGGTAGAATTCTATGACTGGACCAGATAAGAAAAAGCTATATCCAAATGAAAACATAAAAACAGTTTGCTATATAAGTAATCTACCTAAAAGACCCAATGTTGAGATAGGAGAATATACTTATTATAGCGATAATAAAAAATCTCCAGAGAAATTTTATGATAATATAGAGCATCACTACGAATTTTTGGGGGATAAACTCATAGTAGGCAAGTTTTGTGCAATTGCAGAAGGTATTAAGTTTATCATGAACGGAGCAAATCATAGAATGTATGGAATTACAACTTATCCGTTTAATATCTTTGGATGTGGATGGGAGAGAGTGACTCCTACAATAGAACAACTTCCTTTTAAGGGAGACACAGTAATTGGCAATGATGTTTGGATTGGTCAAAATGTTACTATTATGCCAGGTGTTAAAGTTGGTGATGGTGCGATTATTGCTGTTAACTCAACAGTAGTAGAGAATATTGAACCTTATACCATTTGTGGAGGCAATCCTGCTAAATTTATTAGGAAACGTTTTAGTGATGAAAAAATAGAATTTTTGTTAGAGCTTCAATGGTGGAACTGGGACGAAGAGAAGATATTTAATAATCTCGAAAAACTGACATTGGAATCTGGTTTAGATTAATTAATGAAATAATATATAAACTATAAGCTCAGCCTTGCGTGATAGTATAAACTAGCGGAATTCTCGACCCCTTTACTTCAGAATTTGTTGTGAGAGATAAATTCTGGAAGGTGACTAACTAAAAATGCTTTATTTTCTTGATGATATTATATCATGTATAGAAATTATTTCTAAGTCTGCTAGGAGTTTTTCTGTTAGATTTTATTTGTAACGTATGCTATGAACGTATTGTAGAATTTGGATAAGAGCATATCTTTATTTTTAATATTTGAAAATTTTATTATATTCTACAATTTATAATTAAAAAATATTAATCCATGGGTTGCAGAAGTGAATTAGATCTTATATGATTATAATTGAATATAATCATATGAGGTGGAGGTGAATATAGTGAATTTAATACAGGTGATAAAAGCATTGGCAGATGAAACACGCATGAGAATATTAAATATACTTAAAGATGGAGAATTATGTGTTTGCGAAATGGAAACTGTTCTTAATATTAGTCAATCTAACGCTTCTAGGCATTTAACAAAACTTACAAATGCCAAAATTGTTGATTACTATAAAGTAAATAAATATGTGTACTATAAAATAAATAAGGCTACTATTAGAGAATTTTCATTTATAGATGTAATCATAAGAAAACATGCAGTTAACTTAGAACAATGTAAGAAGGATTTACAAAGATTAAAAAAATATAAAGAAAGTGGCCTTAATTGTGATGACTTAAGAAAAGGGAAAGCATGTTTCAATAATAATTGTATGGATTAGGAGTGATTAAGTTGAGTAATAAGATATCGAAGCTGTCATGGCTTGACCATTATCTAACATTATGGATTTTTCTTGCAATGGCACTTGGTATATTTTTAGGATGGTCTATGCCTAATTTAGCTAATACATTATCGAATTTATCTGTAGGAACAACCTCTATTCCTATTGCAATAGGACTTATAGTTATGATGTATCCACCACTTGCAAAAGTTAATTATAAAGAACTTCATAAAGTTTTTAGAACTCCTAAAATTTTAGGGTTATCACTTTTGCAAAACTGGATTATAGGTCCAATTTTAATGTTTATACTTGCATTTGTTTTTTTAAAGTCATACCCAGCATTCATGACTGGACTTATATTAATTGGTCTTGCAAGATGTATTGCTATGGTTATTGTTTGGAATAGTTTAGCTGATGGTGATACAGAATATGCAGCTGCTCTTGTGGCTTTTAACTCAATTTTTCAAGTTATATTTTATTCAATATATTGTTATATATTTATAACTGTTTTGCCAACATGGTTTGGACTTACTGGCTATAGAGTGGATATTTCTATAGTTAAAGTAGCAGAATCAGTAGCAATTTATCTTGGAATACCATTTGCAACTGGGTTATTTACAAGATTACTACTAGAACCTAAAAAGGGAACAGAGTGGTATACAAAAAAATTTATACCTAAGATAAGTCCACTGGCATTAATTGCTTTACTGTTTACTATAGTAATCATGTTTACTTATAAGGGAAAATATATAGTTGAACTTCCTTTCGATGTTATAAGAATAGCTGTTCCACTCTTAATATACTTTGTAATAATGTTCTCAGTTTCATTTTTTATAAGTTATAAATCTGGAATAGATTATAAAAAGACAACTACACTGTCATTTACCGCAGCAAGTAATAATTTTGAGCTTGCAATAGCAGTTGCAGTTGCAGTATTTGGAATAGAATCAAAAGAAGCTTTTACGGCTGTTATAGGGCCATTAGTTGAAGTGCCGGCTATGATAGGTCTTGTAAATGTAGCACTACATTGGAGAAAAAGATATTTTAAAATACCTACAAAGTTAGGTTAAATATGGAGGAATACAATTATGAAACCAAAGGTAGCATTTATATGCGTACACAATTCTTGTAGATCACAAATGGCAGAAGCTTTAGGAAAATTATTTGCAGATGATATATTTGAATCCTATTCTGCGGGAACAGAATTAAGACCAAATATAAATCAAGATGCAGTAAGAATTATGAAAGGTTTATATAATATTGATATAAATGAAACACAAAAATCAAAATTACTTAATGATCTTCCCAAAATTGATATAGTAGTTAAAATGGGGTGTAATGTAGTTTGTCCATTTTTACCTTCAAAGTATGAGGAAGACTGGGGGCTGGAAGATCCTTCTGGGAAAAGTGATGATGAGTTTATAAAAACAGCTAAAGCCATTGAAGAAAAAATTAAAGACTTAGCTAAAAGAATTGAAAATAAAAAAATCAAATTATAATGGCATTTACAAGACAAATGAGAAGAAAAAGCATATATGATTTTTTAAACACGGTAGATGTAGTGGTATACAATACGGGAAACCGTAAATAAAAATTATATTATATATTGTGTAAGTCACTTGATTAAGTTCGAGTGTCTTTTAATATGTGTAAATATTATTTAACTTGTACAAAACAATATGATAACAATTGATGTATATAATACATAATAGACCATGTATAATATATCCCTAGGCATTGAGGATATTTAGACCGACCAGTGTCTATGGTTGCAGGACACTTTAAATATGGATGCAACCACTACTCTAAATCTAACATAAAAATAAGCTCTTTACACACAAAGCAGGCATCCTCTATTCAGGGTGTCTATTTTTTATATTATTTACAAATAGTTATTACATAGGACATTAGATTGTAACAAATACCATATATAATAAATAATATAACAGATTATAAATTAGTTCCCCATATGAAAATTTAACCCGGTGTCTGTGGTTGCAGGGCACTTAAAACTCAAATGCAACTGCCAGAAGCCAGTATATTAAAGTTGTATCCCTTCAAAATAATATTGTTAAAAATAAGCATCCGTTATTTAGGGTGCTTATTTTTATTACAGGAATGGTTATTATATTTATTGGTCAAGAAGTATAACATGAGGAACTACATCTTCTTTATAGATATGAGGAACTACATCTTCTTTATAGATATGAGGAACTACATCTTCTTTATAGATATAATGACGACTTATGATTTCAGGATTTCCATAGTTTTCGGTTACATCAGATGATTGTATATCTTTAGAGTCTGTTTCAGATATTTCTTGTATATCAATATTTGATGTTTTTTCAGAATTCTGCTTTGGATTATTTGTAATACTTGTAAAAAAAGAAAAACTAATCACTATTGCAATTATCGATGTTAATATTGATATTACATGTTTCTTTTTTATTTTATAAAACATTTCATTCCCACATTGCATTGACTTTTCCAATTTAATAATTCATAAATAAATTATATCATAATATCTTAAATATTATATCAAAATTTACTTTGTAAAGATAAATTTGGAATTTACAATTGGGATACAAGGCAAGGCAGTTTGTAATGATTTAATTCAAATACTTTACAAATAAAAATTATAATGATATTATTTATATGAATGAATTATTCGTTCATATAAATGCTTTGAGGTGGTTGCCTATGGAAAAATATAAAATAAAGAGAAGGTACGACTTAGATTGGATTCGTGCAATTGTAGTTATAAGTATTATCTTCTATCATGTATGCGATATGTTTATTTTAAATAATAACATTATTATATTTGCAAGAGCAAATACTGAATTGATATTCTGTAAATATATGCAAATGTTTTTAGCAAGATGGCATATGGTAATATTGTTTCTAATATCAGGTATGGCATTATTTTATTCATTAAAACAAAGAAGTGCAGGGAGTATAATTAAAACAAGGGTATCAAAGATTCTTATTCCAATGGTATTAGGGTGTGTGTTTTTAAATCCCATCACGTCTTATTTATATGGATTAAGCATTGGAAGAAAGCAATCCTTTATCGAACAAATAAAATTATATTTTACTTCTGTTTCAAGAAATATGGAGGCAATGACAACAGGGTTCGGACCAATGCATTTATGGTTTTTGTTATATTTGTTTGTATTTACATTACTGTGTCTGCCATTTTTTAAAGAATGGGCTTGCAAAATTCACAGCAAACATTATGATAAAATAATAGAATTTCTAACAAAACCCATGATGATATTATTAATCTGCATGCCATATCCGTTTCTATTTTGGATTTTCCCATTTTTAGGAGAAAGAAATCCAATCGGGTATTTATATGTATTTATAATGGGATATTTCTTTGCAATGGATGATCGAATTCAAAAAACTTTAGATCGTGATAAGTATAAATACACTTTTTTATCAGTAGTTTTACTAATACTATTTTATTATTGGGAAGTGGGTTGCTATTTTGATACAATTAATGAAATGTATAGTGTTCGTGGCTATGTGGCAAAACTTGTTAAGCTGTTAACTAGTTTTTCTATTTTGGGAATAGGTCATTCCTTTATTCCAGCGATAAAAAGTAGAATTTTATCATTTCTGAATAAGATATCTTTTCAGGTTTACATTGTACATATGCCAATTATGACTTTTATAGCATATGAAATATTTAAAATTGAGATAAATCCGCATTTGCAATTTGTTCTTATATTAAGTATGTCTTATTTAGTGACAATCCTTGTATGCGTGATTTATAATAAAGGGAAAGATAAGGTAAAAGGAATAAGGTAAAGGGGAGAAAATTCATGACAGATGAGCGATTATATAAAATATTCGATGTGGCGAGCAGAATGTTTATTAAACAGGGTTATACAAGGACGCAGATGAATCAAATAGCAAAGGCTGCCGGAATAGCTGTTGGCAGTATGTATCATTTATTTAAAAGTAAAGAAGCAGTGTATGGATTCGTTATTAAATGTATCATATCTCCTGAGCATATCCATGGGCCTTTAAGTTTGCCAATTACTGAAAAGGATTTTATAGGATTAGAAAAAGAAGTTCATTTAGTGTTAATAAATAATTCTAAAGAATTTGATAAGCATAAAGAAGAGATCTCAATAGGATATAATTTCCAAAGTATGATATCGAATGCTTTTGATACGATTTCAAAATATGCAAGAGGATGTCTAATTTTCGAAAAAAACACAAATGAACATGAAGAATTTGTTGAGATTTACAGGCAATTTAGGTCTTACTTCTTTACGAGTGTATATGAGTATTTAAAGCTATTTGAAGAATATGGGCACATTAGGAAAATAGAAGATTTGAAATTAGCAGCAAGATTTATTATAGAATCAATCTCTTGGTGGACTATGGACCTCCCATATAATTCATTCGAAGTACAAGAAGAAATATCAGAGGAAACTGCAAAAAAAGTTGTTATTGATGCGTTATCCCATGCCTACGAGGTAACGACGTCAATTTAGGTACATCCGGCATGGTGTAATCTAACCGGTGAGAGTCATGAGTACAGCTTAGTAGTGCCATGTTAGCTAAGAGCAAGGGTATCCTTGGTGACGGAAAAAGAATGTATTAGGCTGTAATATAATAAAAGTATTATTTATCGGAGAAAATGCTATGGGAAAGGTAAATGAGAAAAATGACTTAATAGTTTTTACTTAAAATTAGCTATGATGAATTACACTACAAAAAGACACTTGCCCAATGACAAATGTCTTTACATTGACATAATAAAATAAAAGTGATACACTAAATTTAATGTCACTTCATAAAAGTATAATATAAACCTCTAATTATATTATACACCCTTATAATAATGGTGTCAACAGTATTTGAAAAAAATCTTATTTAATTATTCGTCAAAAAGGAGGGGGTATATCATGAACAGGAATGACGTTAAATGGAAGCTTGAAAATGAATGGCTGCAGGAGGTGCTTAAAGAAGTTAGAAAACAGTTTAATGAAAAGCATAATTTTAAAGAAAGATTTAAAAAGGATGCCATTAAAACACAAAGGGAACTGTGGCAGGATATAGGTTCTGTTTCCGTAAGCAATGGACTGGAACAGATTGTAGATTTTATGCAATTCATTAATACAATGAAAATAGAGAAGAGAGGCCATGAGTTTACCAGAAAACTTGAGAAAAAATATGAGAGAATGCTTTTATCACCCTATTTTGGAAGAATTGATTTCCTTGAAAAGGGAGATAAGAAAGCTGAAAAGTGTTATATTGGAATTTCAAACCTTATTAATGATAATTATGATATTCTCATATATGACTGGCGTGCGCCAATTTCTAGTATGTTTTATGATTACGAAATTGGAGAGGCCAGCTACGAATGTCCTGAAGGAATTGTAGATGGGAAGCTCACACTGAAAAGACAGTATAAAATTAATAATGGTAAAATTGAGTATATGTTTGACAGCAATCTTAAGATAGACGATGAAGTGCTGCAGGATATCTTGAGTAAAAGCACTGATAGTAAAATGAAGACAATAGTAACAACTATTCAAAGAGAGCAGAATAAAGTAATTCGTAATGAGGAGTACAAAAATCTGATTGTCCAGGGTCCTGCTGGAAGCGGAAAGACCTCTGTTGCTCTTCATAGAATTGCCTATCTCCTATATAAACAGCGGGATAAAATAAAGCCTCAAAATATAGTGATATTCTCTCCAAATGGTATTTTTAATGATTATATTTCCAATGTATTGCCACAGCTTGGAGAAGACAATATGTACCAGACTACGTTTAAGGAATATATGCATATGGCCTTAGGCAGTGAACTTATAAAGGAAAACTATTGCGAGATGATGGAATATATTCTTGTTTCTAAGAAGCAAGATTCTTACCAAAAGAGAATCAGCAGTATAAAATTTAAGTCTTCTATGGAATTTTTAGATATATTAAAACGATATGTATCGTATCTTGAAAAGATGGATAGAAATTTTACGGATATTATTTTCAGAGGTAATTTGATAATTTCCTCTAAGGATATACAAGAATTATTTTTTAAAGATTATGTGAAGCTTCCGCTGAAAAGAAGGCTTGAAAAGATAAGAGAAAGAATTTTGTTCCTTGTAGAGCCTTATAAAAAACTGCGGATAGAAGAAGTGGCTAGCGAGCTTAAGGATTCGGATTCTTATATAGATAAAGTAGAAATTATGAAGAGAAGTACACATGTTGTAAAGGAAGAAATGAAGAATATCTATTATGAAATCAATAGGATGACAGAACTTGATTTGGTGGATATTTATAAAAAACTTTTTGAAAAACTTGAATTTTTTTATGCAAGTTCAAATACTAAATACCGTGAGACGGAAATTGATAAAATCAAAAGTTATACTCTAGAAAAACTAAAGACTCGAATACTTAATTATGAGGATCAGCCGCCTCTTCTATATTTAAAAGGTGCCATTGGAGACCTTCCAAAGACTTCAGAAATCAAATATGTTATTATTGATGAAGCACAGGACTATACACCGTTACAGTATGAGATATTTCATCAGCTTTTCCAGTCTGCTAGTATCACCATACTGGGTGATTTACACCAATCAATCAATCCGTTTATGAATGTAGGAGATTATAGTAATATATCCAATATATTTTCAAAAGATGATACCTGCATAATAAACTTAACTAAAAGCTACAGATCAACAATAGAAATTACTAAGTTTTCAAGAAGGCTGCTTAATAAGGAGATTTCTGGTGAATGCGTAGAGAGAAGTGGAGATGATCCCTTACTTCTTGGATTCATAGATGAAGGAGCCATAAAGGAAAGACTTCTTGAGGATGTAAAAATATATAATGAGAAAGGTTACAAATCAATTGGTATTATAACAAGGACCGTAAAAGAAGCAGAAGAGGTATACAGTTTCTTAAAAGGTAAGGTTCATGTTAAATCCATAATGAAGGATGATGAATATGTAAGTGATACCTTGGTAATTCCGTCTTACCTTTCTAAAGGATTAGAATTTGATGTGGTGCTTATATATAATGCAGGAGATGGAAATTATAGTTGTGAGGAGGAAAGACTGCTGCTTTATACTGCCTGTACTAGAGCACTTCATGCTTTATGCATATACTATTCTGGTAAGATTACACCATTGCTGAAAGGAAGTTATTAAATTTATTACTATCAATCTAAGGGGCAAAATTTTATTCATATGGTAAATATTTATTTAACCTATATAAAATAATATTGTAACAATTAGGGAATATAATATACCTATAGTAAAATTATATACATTGGTTAACTTTATTATTCATTGTAAGTATGTAAGAAGATGATTACCAGTCATCGTGTCTAAGGTTGCAGGGCACGTTAAAATGGTTGCAACCACCATTATATGTTTAGTTTTTAGTCAGATGTATTCTTAACAAAGATTTAACGAGGAAAATATTTTTTTATAACAATCTTTGCATATAATATGACTATCTAGATACCACATAAATATAAAAAGTAAATCTTTTATCACAAAGTGACACCCGTTATTTAGGGTGTCTATTTTATTTACAAATAATTGTTATATAGGATATTGGATTGTAACAAATATGGATTTATTTTAACAATTTATTTTCATAAGCCTCAACCATTTTTTTAACCATATTACCACCTGTTGGACCAGCTAGAGCTCCAATTTTTTTTGATGGTAAATCTGCAACATACTTTTTATTTAAATCTACACCTAATTCATTTGCTGTTTCTGTTTTAAGCTTATCTAATTTTTTTTCTGCACCTGGAACTAATGGCTTTTTTGACATAATTAATTTCCTCCTCTATTGATTTATGATATTATAATTTATGTAGTTTCTGAGGAATTAATCTAGAAAATTAGAGGTAATAATTAAATTAATTCTTAAAAATAGAATTAATTTAATCTTGGATCTATATATTCAAATTACGAATTGAAGTTACTTAAAGACTGGCTTTCTTTTTTCAATAAATGCAGCCATTCCTTCTTTTTTGTCCTCTGTTGAGAAACATAAACCAAATAGATTTTTATCGTATTCAAGAGCCTTCTCCAAATCTGTATCTCTGCCTTTCTGCAGGGCTTCCTTAGCTAAGCGGGTGCCTACTGGAGATTTTGTCAAAATCTTTTCTGCCATGGACATAGCTGTATCCATTAATGATTCCGGTTCTGTAACCTGGTTTGCGATTCCAAACCTTAACGCGTCATCTGCACCAATGATGTCACCAGTAAATATTATCTCACTGGCTTTCCCTATTCCCACTAACCGCTGCAGTCTCTGTGCACCACCGGCACCGGGAATGACTCCTAAGCCGGTTTCCGGAAATCCAATTTTGGCATGCTTTGAGAATATTCGGATATCACAGCCAAGGGCCACTTCTAAACCGGCTCCCAGTGCAAATCCATTAACAGCCGCAATAAACACTTTCCCCATTTTCTCCATTTCTAATGTACATTTTGATACAGCAAAACAGAATTGCCCGCCTTCTATTGCGTCCAAACAGGCCATGTGCTTAATATCCGCACCTCCAATAAATCCTTTCCCTTCACCAGTCAGAATAACAACCCGGCAATTATCATCATTTTTAATCACTTGGAGCACAGCAAACAAATCTTCCACTGACTGTTGAGAGATTGCGTTTAAATTGTGGGGCGTATTCATTTTTATGATTGTTATCCCATTCTGCTTCTCTAATAATAAAGTTTTATACGTCATTATAAAGCCTCCTGCCTTAATAATTTTAATTTATCTTTTATTTAATTCATCTCCTTTTCAGTATATAATAGACCGTTCTGTCTATTATATCATTCTATTTTATAGGTGTCAATGAATTGATTAATATGCCTACCTCTTGTATTTTTAAAGACAAATTTTTAACCAAAGACTATTATTTCTAACACCTTCAGTTTCTTCAAAGTGGAAGATGAGTATGGATAAGTAATTCTATAGGATGTTTCTGTAAATTAAGTAAATATATTAGCTCATGGCTATTGCAATATATGGCAAAGGGTAGTATACTAAACTTAATTGGTATTACCATAATACCAATTGAATTGTAGAAAGGCGGAAAAATTTAATGAAATATTTGAAACAGTTAATGATTATTTTAGTTACATATTTTATTGGACAAGTATTGCAAATACTGCTACACTTACCAATCCCAGGCTCTGTTATTGGCTTAATTCTACTTTTTCTGGCACTGCAAAAAGGAATAATTAAAGTCGAAATGATTGAGGATGTATGTGAATTCTTATTGTCAAATATGTCTTTTTTGTTTATCCCTGCCGGAGTAGGTCTGGCAACATCATTTGCAATATTGAAAGGAAAATGGGTAGGGTTTATAAGCATTTTAATTATTTCAACAGTAGTGGTTTGGTTAATAACAGCTTATATCGTAAAATTTTTTAGAAGAGGAAGCTTACATGAATGAAATTACTAGTTCTCCTGTATTTGGCGTATTACTATCGTTAGTTGCTTATGAAATAGGAGTTTATATAAACAAAAAAATAAAACTTTCAATTTTTAACCCTTTGTTAATAGCCATAGCTATATTGATTATATTACTTGCAAAACTGCATATAAAATATGAAGATTTTAATATTGGAGGTCAGCTTATCTCATTTTTTCTATATCCAGCAACAGTTGCATTGGCCTTGCCTGTGTACAAAAGATTTTCCTTATTCAAAAAAAATGCTTTGCCTATAATCATAAGTATTTTATGTGGTGATATATTCGGAATTATTTTTGTAATTATGTTTTCTAAATTTTTTAAAGTATCTGATATACTTATAAAATCTTTAATGCCTAAATCGATTACGACACCAATTGGAATGGCAGTTTCGAAGCAATTAGGCGGAATACAATCAGTTACCGTTGTAGCAATTATACTTACTGGTATCATAGGTTCGATCTTAGGGCCGATTTTATATAGAATTTTTAGAATTAATGATAAAGTTGCATTTGGGATTGCAATGGGGGCATCTTCTCATGCGATTGGAACTGCAAGGGCGATGGAATCAGGAGAAACGGAGGGAGCAATGAGTGGTTTGACTATGGCGATTTCAGGGATTATTACCGTTTTTCTAGCTCCAATTATGTGGAATATATTTTTTGTGTTTTTTAATTAAATCGAATGGAGGAATTTTAAAGTGTTTAGCGAAATAAAAAATACAAAGGTTTTCGAACAGGTTATAGAACAGATTAAAGATATAATAAAAAAAGGTGAATTAAGATGTGGAGATAGATTACCTTCTGAAAGAGATTTGTGTGAACAGCTTAATGTCAGCAGAACATCAATCAGGGAAGCTTTAAGATCTTTGGAGATGCTGGGAATAGTTGAGTGCAGACAAGGTGAAGGAAATTATATAAAAGAAAGCTTTGAAGACAGTCTGTTGGAACCCCTTTCAATAACTTTTATGCTTCATGGAAGTAAAACAAATGAAATTTTAGAATTAAGGAAAATAATTGAGCCTGAAACAGCTGCTTTAGCAGCAGTGAATATTAATGATGCCAAGCTTCAGGAAATAAAAGAACTAATCAATTTATTTAATAGTGAAGAAAACTATGAAAAAAGTGCTGAGATCGATAAAAAAATACATTATAAGATTGTGCAGGCATCAGAAAATTGCCTTGTTTCCAATGTGATGTATGCGGTTTCCTATCTGATAGAAAAATATATCTCTTAAGCCCCTAAATAGGTTTGGACCATTACATCTATATTTATTATAATGTAGAAAGTGATTGGAGGTAAACTATGAAAGGAAAAAGTTATACGAAAGAATTAAAAGAAGAGGTATTAAGAGAAGTGAAAGAAGTAGGAAATGTTTCACTGGTATCAAGGAGACATGGGCTCTCAAAATCAACTATATTTACGTGGATAAGGAATTCTAAGGATAAGGATGAGATTAAAATTAAGCCTGGTAGAAAAGCTTTAGTTGAGGGAGAAAAAGAACTTGAAAATGAGCTGACAGAGGTAACAAAAGAAAATGATCATCTAAAAAAATTGTTAGGAGAAAAAGATTTAGAAATAGCAATTCTTAGAGATTTAATAAAAAAATCAAACCCTCAATTAAGGAAAAAGTAGAAATAGCTAAAAAGTATATAGAGCAAGGATACAATGCAGTATTTGTACTTAAAGTAGTTAAACTCGGAAGATCAACATATTACTATAATTTAAGTGTAGAAGGCAAAGAAAAGACTAGGCCTAAAGGTGGAAAGCCAAAAGGATATAGTATAAACAGAGATGGTGAGAAAGTATGCGATGATCAGATTAAGGAATTTATTTTGGAGGCCATTGACGGGGATGCTATTAACTATGGATATAGAAAAATAACTTACCATTTAAGAAAATATTGTAATCTTGTGATTAATCATAAGAAGGTTTATCGGCTTTGCAAAGAGCTCAGAATACTTAAAGATCAGAGAATAATTAGAACTAAAATAAAGAGAAATATTGCAATTAACAGAACTATAACAGGCTCAAATCAACTATGGGAAATGGATATAAAATATGGCTATATAGAAGGTGAGGATAAATTCTTCTACTTACTAAATTTAATTGATATCTTTGATAGGAGCATTATAGATTACCACATGGGTTTACACTGTGAGGCTAAAGATGCTGCAGCACTACTGAGGAAGTGCTTAATAAGAAGAAACTTGTTTGAGGAAGACTCTAAAAAGCCAGTAATAAGAACAGACAACGGACCCCAGTTTATAAGTCATAAATTTGATGAATGCTGTGAAGAACTTAAAATTGAACATGAGAGAATACCAGTGAAGACGCCAAATAAAAACGCACATGTAGAATCATTTCACAGAATACTTGAGGATGAGTGTTTAAAAATTAATGAATTTCAAAGCTATGGAGAAGCATACAAAATAGTAAATGAATTTATGGAATTCTACAATAATAGGAGATTACATTCAAGTTTAAGATTTATGGCTCCACATGAATTTTATAACCTTTATTTTGAAGAAAACCTAACAAACATTCAAATAAGGGTCTAAATTTAATAGAAATGAAGAATTTATTAGATTCTGTCCAAAACGAGGGGGTTAATCCGATATTGAAGAGGTAGTGGAAAACATGTTTAAAAGTTCGGAGAGCAGAAATATTGTTAAGAAGCAGCATGAAGATATTGTTAAAGCAATTGAAGTTCATGATGCTTCTGAAGCCTCTGCAGCAATGCGAAAACATCTTGAATATACAAATGATTTTATAAGTAAATCTATGAAATCTGTATTGAAACATACATCTCAATAGAGTATAATTTTGTTGATAATATCAACAAAAGGAATGATTAGATTGAATGAAGTTGAAATAGTAAGGAAAGAACTGCGACTAATTATAAGAGAATTAGGTTTACTTAATCATAATTGTCTAAATTCTGAATTAACATTAGCTCAAGCACATATACTAAGTTACCTTAAACGAAATGGAATTGTTGCTTTTAATGAATTAGTAATTCAGTTAGGAATTGATAAGGCCTCGTTAAGCAGAATTCTTAATAACTTAGCAGTTAAAGATTTTATTAAAATAGAGAAATCTCATACTGACAAAAGAATGAAATATATTAGTATGCTACCATTAGGTATGAAAGCCATAATAAATGGAGATTATGAGTCTAATAAGTTTATTAATCAAATCCTGCATTTTGGATATGAGGATGGCAATAATGGCATTGCAAAAGCATTTAAAGAATTTCATCTTCTTGCATTAAAAAATAATCTCATAAAAGATAATCGTCGAATAAAAATAGAGAAAGTCTCGTCAAATTATATGGATGATGCAATTAGGTTAGCAATAGAAGTATTTACTTATGAGCAAAATATTCCTGAAAAATTAATACCTATAGATAAAGGGTTAAATCCGATTTGGTGGTGTGCAAAAGTAGGAGAAGATATCATAGGAGTGTTGGCCGGTTGGGTTGAAAGTAATCAATGGCATTTGGGGAGATTTGCAGTTAATAGAAAGTTACGGAGCTTAGGAATAGGTAAAAAAATGATTATATTTTCACTAAATGAAATTTTTAATCTTGATGTAGAGAAGGTTTTTATTGAAGCTAGAGATATAACTATAAGAATATTAGAACAATTTGATTGTGAAGTAACAGGAGAGCCAATAGATTTTTACGGTGAACCAGTTACACCCGTTACAATAAAAAAGTATGATTTCATAAATAAAATAAAATTGTAAACTATTTTTCTAAAATGAGGTAAATAAATATGATATATACATACAAAGATAAGTATACTAAGGAATTGATCTGAGAAAAACTAACCTTAGAGCTGCAGATTTGAGGGGAGCCTGTCTTATTGCGGCAAATATTAGAGGAGTCGATTTAAGCTGGGCTGATCTAATTGGAGCTGATTTAAGAGATACCGATCTTAGTGGAGCTAATCTAACAAATAGTATTTTTCTTACCCAAGCCCAAATCAATACGGCTAAGGGAGATTCACATACGGGAAACCGTAAATAAAAATAATCCTTTGTATTATATATATGTCAGAAATAGGCAATGCTTGGACAGTGCCTATTTTCATTTTATTCATGGAATAATGAAATTTGTTATAAATAGTTAATAAATATGACATTAAACTGTAATAAATACCATATATAATTATAAGTGTCCTAAGAAAATAATCTTAGAGGAAAGAAGAATAACTATTTGAAAGGGTGAGTATAATGTATGATTTTCCAAATGCTACTGTAGTTTATAGTACAAATAAATTAGAAGACTTAGAAAGTAAAATAAAAGAAATTAAATTTGAACATAAAAGATTAAATAGAAACTGTGAAGTTGAAGTAATACCAAAACCTGATCCAGGATTGATTATATTTGATGGATATACTAATATGCAATTTCAACTTTCTATATTTATTAGATATTTTAGTGTCAATTAAAAATAAATAAAAAATCTTTAAATAATGGTAATTACCAAACTGGTGTCTGTAGTTGCAGGATACTTAAAACTCAAATGCAACTGCCATAGGATGGTATAAGTTTGCTCTCCTTTAAAATAGAATAATATTGAAAATAAGCGCTCGTCATTTAGAGTGCTTATTTTTATATCTTTTAACATACGCATAATGATATCATAACAATTAGTGAATACAATATAAATATGTAACATAGTATTATATTCCAAGGCATTGAGGATATGTAAAGCTGTGTCTGTGGTTGCAGGACACGTTAAATATAGATGCAACCAACATAAGTTATATGTTTACTGTACTCTTGAAATAGAAAAACGTTAAAATAAGCATCCTAAATGAATAGGTGCTTATTTTTACATTAACATATATTTAAAGTATAAATATTATTTAACAATTAGTAAATAATATCATAACAATTAATAGTTATACTATATTATGATAACTATAAATAATATATGCTACCTTCATCTAAAATAATATTATTCTTAAGTTATAAATACCTATCAATCTCACTTATATGAAAGTACCAACAATGTTTTGGTACTTATTTTTTTATTTCAAGAAGTTAGTAGAATATTGTGGATAATGTGGATAACCTGTGGATAAGTTGTTGATAACTTGTGAATTAATAGGAAATAAAACACAAGGCAAAATAGGGTCTAGAGATAGTTTTTTTATTTTGCCTTGGTCAGTGAAAATATGATAAAATCAAACTGTAAGAGTGAATTTATATGAATATTAACATTAGTGGGTGAGAAAAAATGAAATCATTAACCAAATTGAACAAGGTTTTTTATGGAATATTCATATTTATAATCATAATATCAGTATTCTCTATATATGTGATGAACTATACTGAAAAAAATACAGGTAATAAAGAGAAAATAATTGTTAAGGTACAAGGGAAAATAGTTAAAGACTTGCCTCTTAATAAAGATAATAAGAGTAAAGTTTATAAGTTTAATTTTAATAATAACTATGGGTATATAGAAACGAAGAATGGAAAAGTAAGAATGTTAGAAATGGATAGAAAAATATGTCCGAAAGAGGTTTGTTCTGATACCGGGTGGATAAGTAAGAAGTATCAAATTATAGTCTGTATGCCAAATAAAATTACAGTCAACATTGATTCAAATAAAGAGGATACATTGGATGCGATTTCGTCATAATTGAGCTATATTATTCAACATTAAGAGCAATCATAGTAGGAAGGCAAGGATCTGTGAAAAAACGGCTTTCTATGATATTTTTATCCTATCACAGAAAGCTATAATTTACAGACTTTTTTACAGACCCAAATAGGCATATTTGAATGCTGGACAGGTTTTTAGATCTTATTCATTCTCTAAATAGTTATCATATAAAGAATTTAAAGTTATGATCTTGTGTTAACGCATTTTCTCATTTTCCATAAAAATTAGATATTGATTTCTTATACGATATCCTCGATTTTAATATTAATTATAATAATTGACAAAATCATATTATTTATGATAAAATGACATAAAATTTAGTGAATTAAAGGAGGACATTCTATCTATGTATTCTGTACGTTTAAGATAAGCTGGCAATAAAAAAGTAGTAAAAACATCCATGAAAGTGGGCTTTTTTGTTGTACTTATTTTACGAATAGAGGCATAGATACAGGTAAAGTGTAGCCATTTGAGACTATATTTTTTCCTATGTCTTTTTAACGTTGGTATGCAGACTAAAGCTCGCATTGCGGATTTTAGCCTGCATTTTTTATTGCCTAAAGCCAGTATAAAACCAATAATAAAAATGCAAGGAGAGAATAGATATGACAAAAGAAAATTCAAATTGGAAACAAAAATTTTTTACTATATGGACAGGACAGGCAGTTTCACTTATTACTAGTGCTATTCTGCAGATGACGATTATCTTTTACCTTACGGAAAAAACTCAATCTGCAGTGGTGTTGTCAATGGCTTCATTAATTGGTTTTCTGCCATATGCGGTTTTTGGACCTGCCATTGGTGTATTGGTTGACCGTTATGATCGAAAGATGATTATGATTTGTGCTGATTTAATTATTGCTTCGGCTGGTGGGGTATTAGCTGTTATTGCAATATACATGGAACTGCCAGTCTGGATAGTTATGGTAGTCTTGTTCATTCGTAGTGTTGGAACAGCTTTCCATTCTCCTGCACTAAGTGCGGTAACTCCTCTTTTAGTGCCAGAAGAAGAATTAACTAAATGTGCTGGTTACAGTCAATCTTTGCAGTCCATAAGCTACATTCTTAGTCCAGCTGCTGCGGCTTTTTTATATTCTGTTTGGGAACTAAATGCAATCATAGCCATAGATGTGGTAGGTGCTGTGATTGCGTGTATTGCGGTGGCACTTGTTCACATTCCCAAGGTTAATATAGAGCAAGAGAGTTTAAAGCGAAATTTTATTGGAGAGATGAAACAAGGGCTTTTTGTATTGAAAGAAAATAAAGGATTATTTACCTTGTTATTGATAGGAACACTATATATGTTAGTTTATATGCCAATCAATGCACTTTACCCACTAATCAGCATGGAACACTTTGGTGGAACACCGATGCATATCTCTATTACAGAGATAGCCTATGCCTCTGGAATGCTCACAGGAGGTTTGTTATTAGGACTGTTTGGTGGCTATAAAAAGCGAATCACCTTAATAACAGCGTCTATTTTTATGATGGGAGTTAGTTTGACTATTTCAGGGTTACTTCCTTCAAATGAATTCATCTTTTTTGTTTTGTGTTGTGGAATTATGGGACTTTCAGTTCCATTTTACAGCGGCGTTCAAACAGCCCTTTTTCAGGAGAAAATTAAACCTGAATATTTGGGACGTGTATTTTCTCTAACAGGGAGCGTCATATCTCTAGCTATGCCTTTTGGTTTAATTCTTTCAGGAGCATTTGCCGACAGAATCGGCGTGAGCCATTGGTTCTTGCTGTCCGGCATTTTAATCATTGGAATTTCGGTACTTTGTCCACTGGTTCCAGCTATCAGAAAACTGGAACAGAAATAAAGTAGCAAATGTCAAGTGATTCAGAGGTTCAGGTGGAGTTTGATATAGAGAAATACTTATTTTCATCTGAACCTTATTAACAGTATTCTTGGTGTTTTTAGCACTTAGAATACGTTATCCTTTAGGGGAAGAACTTATCCAGGGGCGTAACACTTTGAAGAAGATGGAGGTGTTAGCAGTGGCAGCCTGTGGATAAAGGAGGAACATCTATGTATTATACATAATTGACTAAAATATTTACTTATGTTAGAATATGAATGAATTTAAAAATATTCATTCATATTATTACGCGAATACATAAATAAAGAGATTTTCTAAACTACAGGGAGGTAACTTACATGATTGATAAAAAAGCGGATATATTAAAGTGTGGGAGGGATTTGTTCGGTTCCAAAGGTTTTAAAGATACAAGTATTGCTGAAATAACAAAAATGGCTGGTATGGCTACGGGTACTTTTTATAATTATTATCCTTCAAAAGATAAGCTGTTTATGGAGATTTATTTGGAAGAAAACTTGAAATTGAAAAGGAACATAATGGAATCTGTTAATTTAGAAGCTAGCCCCATAGATGTTATGAAGAAAATCATGTTTCTGAATCTCAAGGGAATGACATCAAATCCCATCTTAAAAGAATGGTATAACAGAGATGTTTTTAGTAAAATAGAACAAAGTTTTCGTGAGGAAAACGGATTTGATTGTGTTGCTTTTTTATATGACAATTTCATTGAAATAGTAAAGAAGTGGCAAATTGAAGGAAAAATGAGAAATGACATAGATGCTGAGATGATTATGGCGATTTTTTCTGCCTTAGTTAATATAGAAACACACAAGGAAGAGATTGGACTTAGATATTTCCCACAAGTTTTAGAATACTTAGCGGAATTTACAATGAAAGGCTTGATGGATTGCTCTGGAAAAGAATAATATTACAAGGTGGAAAAATAAATTAAATGGGAAGCATAATTATTATGAAAAGGAGCAGTAGTTAAAAATGAAAAAACAGAGGAAAAGAAAAATTGGATGGGTTATTTTTCTTGCAATTATTGCTGTATTAGGAGTAGTAGGAGCAGTAGGATGGTGGTATGTATCAAAAGAATATAATGAAGCTAAAAATCTTTCTCTTGACGCTGTAAATTTCAGCAAGTTGAACGACGGTACTTATATTGGGGAGTATGAAGGTGGAATGTACAAATGGAGAGCCAATAAAGTACAGGTTACTGTGTCTTCGGGCAAGGTTACTGATATTAAAATACTAGAGCATAAAGAAAATCAAAAGCCGGAATTTACAGGCGAGCTATATAATAGAGTAATAAAAGCCCAGTCGCTGCATGTAGATGTCATTAGTGGAGCTACTCTTACTTCAAAAGCCTATTTGAAGCCTGTGGAAAACGCTCTCATTAAAGCACAGAAAAAATAGGGAAGGATTTTGTTTTGTCAATGTGGCAAGAATATATATGAAAAATTTAGGAGGTTTTATTATGAAAGTGGCAGTTGTTTCCTATTCATTAACTGGTAACAACGAAGCTTTAGCCAACAGTATAGCAGAAGAACTTGTGGTGGAGCACATGAAAATTAAAGAAACTAAATCTAGGACTATTAATTCAATTGTTCTGGACATGATTTTTAACAGAACACCACAGGTACAACCAACACCTGATAAATTAGAAAATTATGATTTGATTCTCTTTTTTGCACCAATTTGGATGGGACAAGTGGCTACACCACTCCGTGCTTACTTAAAGCACCTTAAAACAAATCCCTGTAAATATGCTTTTATTTCAATAAGTGGTGGGGCCGATGGTGCAAATCCAAAACTAGCAGGTGAATTGAAAAAAAGAGTGGGAAAGGAACCTGACGCACTTATGGATTTGCATATCGCTGATCTATTGACTTCGGACCCGAAGCCAACTCGAAAAGATACATCAGCTTATCGAATAAATAACGGAGATATTAGAAAATTAACTGATATAATTATAAAAACTGTAAGAGAAATGATTCAGAACTAGGAGTAATTAAATTCTGGTCACGATCAAGACTGATTCCTAGTTTAAAGAAATATATCGAATATAAAGATGCTGCAACTCCACTGACTTATGAAAGATTTACTCATAATACCGATGGAGCAAGTTCCTCATGGAGTTGGAACCCAAAGAAGAAGTTCTATAAAAACACCGGTGAAAAATCTGTATATTGGTTCATGCTGGGCAATGCAGATTGGTGGTGTGCCCGGTGCTCTTGTAGCAGCTTATCAGTGTGCCAAAAAGATAAAGTGAATTGGATATACTTTATTATAATAACAAGGTATGGTATAATTATTTATTAAAAGTAGACGGTTTTCAGCTGACAGCTTTGCTTCGGGAGGCTGAATATACACTTCATCGGCTGACTGTAGATCCTTATATTATACATTATTGGAGTGTTATTTCACCAATGTTCTTTGGTATTTTTCTGTATTCGGAAATTCATAGCGTCATGTAGATGTGGCTGATATTTGGTATCAGACCAGGAAAACTGAAAAAGTTACCGGAGGATGATAAATAACAAGAGATTAAATATAAATGAAGCAGAAAAAGATAAAGGAGAACCATACATGAATATCAAAATTACATCTGACAGCACTTGCGATCTGTCAACGGACATACTTCAACTATATAACATCAGCCTACTTCCGCTGCATATAGAAAAGGGAGGAAAAATATTTCAAGATGGTATTGATATTTATCCTGATGATATTTTTTATCATGTAAGTAATGGAGGAACGATTAGCACCACTTCGGCGGTTAATCCTCTTGAATATAAATCGTTTTTTGAGCAGTTTGTAAATAAGTATGATGCAGTAATCCATATAAACATCGGCAGCGGATTTTCAAGTTGTTACCAGAATGCCTGTATAGCGGCACAAGAATTTGAAAATGTTTTTGTTGTAGACTCTATGAATCTGTCAACAGGTCAAGGTCATGTTGTTGTTGAAGCGGCAATAAAAGCTGCCGAAGATTATCCTATCGACTGTATATTGGAATGTCTGGCTTACATGATTCCAAAGATTCGCGCAAGCTTTCTGCTGGATCGTCTGGATTACATGGCAAAAGGCGGCCGATGCTCAGCTGTTATGGCATTGGGTGCCAATCTATTGAAGTTTAAGCCCTGTATTGAAGTGGAAAATGGGAAAATGCGAGTTGGAAAAAAATACCGTGGTACGTTAAAAAGGTGTCTGATGCAATATATTGATGATAAACTGGAAAATTCAAATAAAATTGTCCCCCAAAGGGCTTTTATTACGCATACAACCATAAATTCAGAAATAGCAGATGCTGTTAAAGATGCTGTCAGTAAAAAGGCAATTTTTGATAAGGTATATGAAACAAATGCAGGATGTACTATTTCAAGTCATTGTGGACAGAATACATTAGGCGTCTTGTTCATTGAAAAATAAAGGAATTCTATAAGTCAAGGAGGATAAATTGAAACGATTAAGGAACTTTACAAAAACTCATAGGCATTTCTATTGGGTACTTATGTTGATACCGATTTTAATCTGGTTTAAATATTTGGAGGCAACTTTAGTACCGGAGTATATGGTATATAGTCCGCTGGATGATCTTATTCCTATGGTACCTGCATTGATTGTCCCCTATTTGCTGTGGTTTCCCTATATAGCTTATGGTGTTATTTATACCGGAATTTATTCTAAAAGGGACTTTTATCGGCTGATTATCTTTTTAGCAGGGGGAATGAGTACTGCTTATATTATCTATATGATTTTCCCAAATGGTCAGGAGTTAAGGCCTGCTGTTCTAGGAAATGATCCCTTTTCTTTTATGGTAAGGCTTATTTATGAAACGGATACTCCAACCAATATATGCCCAAGTGTTCATGTAATCAACTCCATTGCAGTACATTCAGCCTTATGTCACTCAAAGGCATTTGAGAGGGTGAAATACGGAAAACAAAAATCGGGTATATTAATGGTGTTGATCTGTCTGTCAACAGTTATGATTAAGCAGCATTCCATAGTAGATGTGGCTGGAGGGACTATGATAGGTGTACTCTTTAATATGCTGCTCTATCATGTAATTGAACCTAAGGAGAAAAGGAAAGAATACTCCTTATCCCATTGTGCAGAGGAGGATTATCAGGAATATGGAGATAGATATTTTTAAAAGTATATTTATATTTTTTTATTATCCCTATTAAATACTGTTTAAATACTGTGTGGTATCTTTTTTTACAAAGGGACAAATTTCATGAAGATAACTGTTTTTTTCGGGAAAGAAAATAGGAAGAGAAAGGACTGTTTTACCAAAAGTTTTTTAGGATAAAGCAATGGAAAGGCATATTACCTGAGCTGGGGGATTTTATTCCAGCAGCATTTAAAAAGAAAAAAATAGTTTCCTTAGATAAAGAGTATGTTAAGCAGTTTATTGCAGAAACCTGCAGAGCTGAAATATGCCATTGGAGTATTATATTCACGGTATTTTTGTATTTTCTATATCAAGCAAATTGGGTAAATACCGTAATATTGGCAGTGGCAGTTTTGGCAAACATTTCATTTATTATAATATAAAGGTACAACCGTCCAAGGATGGCTGCAATAATGGAAAGGCAGGACAGAAATAGTAACAAAATAAAAAGGTGTAAGATTCAGCATATTCCCTCCATGCACACCGGCAAAATATTATTTATCTCAGCTAATAATACCGAAAATGGGCATAAAAGTATTTACTATTAATGTAGTGTGTTCATGGATCATTAAAAAGAAGCTGCTTCAATTGCTGAAGGAGATAAAGCCTGACATTATCATTTCAGTTCATGCGGTTTTTACCGGTTCTGTAACAAGAATTTTAGAAAAAAACCACATGGAAATTCCCGTTATTTCATTTGTTGCAGATCTTGACAATGTTTCGAATTTATGGGCGGACTCAAGGGCAAAGTATATACTTTGCCCTACTAAGGAAGCAGAAGACAAAATGAAATCATTGGGAATATCTTCAGAAAGATTAAGGATAGTAGTCTTTCCGGTAAGGGAAGAATTTTGCAGTAATATACCGGATATTGATATAGAAGCAAAAGATTCGGCTAATGGCAGTATATCTGTGCTTTTTATAAGTGGAAGCCAAGGGTCCAGGCAAGTACTTAAAATGGCTAAGAAACTTCTGGAAAATGGTAAGTGCAATGTTACGATTATTGCCGGAAAGAATGAGGTTATTAGAAAACAATTGAAAAAAGAATTGGCAGAATATTCAGAGGAGCATGTCAGCATAATTGGTTTCACGAAAGAAATAAAAAAATATATGACAAAAGCCGATATTCTTATATTACGAGCTAGCCCGAATGTTTTATATGAATTTAATCAAAAAAAGATAGTATATCTTAAGAATAATATGCTTCGCTTTCGAAATCCCAAAGCAGCATATAATATAGCGGCATTTATAATTCAGCAATGTAATCAGCAAATTGAGGAATATCTAAATACAAAGGAAATAAAATCAAATTCAGTAATTCATGATACAATTTCTCAATAAGAAAATAAGTATGGAAAAGTGAGAATATGCCGAAATAGAGTAGGAAAATTATAGAGTAAAACTAGCTTAGTATACTGATATTAAGCTAGTTTTTTATGTTCAAAATATAAATATTGATAAATAGATAATAATTACCCGATATAATAATAATTTTTTAAAAAACATATATTATTTATAATAAAATATCAAAAAAGTATTGCGATAAATATAAAATTAAATTATAATGAATCAAATACAAAAATAATACGTTTTATATAATTTAGAACGATTTTGTACTGATTTGTCATAAGTGATTAGTGCCTCCAAAATTCTGAAATCGCTCAAGTTTAGTTATAGAAAGGAGGGTGAAAATGGAGACAAGTTTAAGAGAGTTTTATAAAAATAGTTATCTATATGATAGAGTTCCATATATCCATAAGTTTACACCAAGTGGAAAGGTCGCTGGAGCAATATTTGCAATTTCAACAATTGAAAATGCCATTCCTATTTTACATGGTTCTAGCGGATGTGGATTTCATTACAGATATGTTTGCAGAAGAAGCTGGAAGCCAGCATATAACCTAAAATGTACGGGTTTAAAGGAAACAGATATTATAATGGGGGGAAGCGAAAAATTAAAGGAAGCAATTATTAAAACGGCGAAAAAATATAATCCATCATTAATTGGCATTATTCCCGCGTCCTCTGTTGATATGATTGGGGATGATATAGAAGGAGTTATTAGAGAGTTACAGCCTCAAATTACTTGTAAGCTATTATTTGTTAAATCAAAAAAGATTTCACATGCTGATAAGAGAGGTAATGCAAGAAAAAGTTTTTGTGAAAATAACACTGATAAGAAAAAAATTCATGATGGTAATTTAAAAAGTTGTGGGTTTTCAGAAGCTATGGAGGTAATGGTTGAAAATGTAATGAAACCTCAAGAAGTAGACAATAGGCTTATAAACATATGCGGCTTTTACTGGGGAATTCATGAAGATGCCATGGTAAGTGGTATAAAAAAAGAATTGGAGAAGATGGGAATAAAAATAAATGCGTTTATACCAAATTGTTCTGTTGAAGAACTAGAAACAGCACCTAGAGCAGCACTTAATATAATAACAAGCCGTGTTAAATGGGTAATAAAAATGAAAGAATTATATGGAACGGAATTTATGATAGTCAAAAACGAAGATTATGGCTATGGAGGTCTAAATGGAATTGAAGAATTTTATATAGATATAGCTAAGAAAATTGGAACTTATGAGAGATTAGGCAGGTACTTAAATGAGCGGAAAGTTCATATTCAGGAGAGGCTAGAAAAAAAATTGCTTAAGATGAGTAAATACACTTGTGCTATATATTGTGAAGATTTTAGAGATATATATAAATTAATTTATTTTTATGGCTGCGTATTAAAACTAAAAATAAAATATATAGTTGTTACAGTTGAACAAAATGGGTATATGAGTTTATTTTCTGAAGATACATTGTTTGAGATGGCAAAAGAAAATATACTAGAAGGTTTAAATGAATTAGATTATGAGGTTAATTGGAAAATTAATTTTGATATAGAAAAAATCATTACATTTGAGGAAAATGCAGATTTATGCATAGGGGATACACATATTCAAAATTCTAAACATATCAATCCACCATCCTTTATACCATTAGATTTTAATAATTATGAAAAATTCATACTTCATTATATAGATATGATCAATAGAACTGTATTTCGTGAGGATAAGAGCTTACTTTTAGATAATTATAGTAGTGTTAATGTCAATGAGGAGGTAAGCAAAAAAATGTGGGATATTCTCTGGCTGCAGAGAGGGGGGAAAATGAGATGAATTGTGATAGTGAGTGTAGATTGTTTGGAGCATACAGAGTAGTTATAAGCATTAAAGATTCTGTAATTTTAATTCATTCAACAGTTGGCTGTAACTGGGGAACATTAGCATTTCATATTTCATCAAAAATAAGTGATATAAGACAGACATCTACAGTTATTTATGAAGAAGAGATAGTAAATGGAGGAGAAAAAATTTTAGAGGAAGCTTTAGAAAATATAGTTAAACTCTATGAGGCTCAGGTTATATATGTGATAACGGGATGCATACCTGAAATACTAAATGATGATGCTCTAAATGTCATTAATAGGTTTAAAAAGAAGAACAATTTAGAAAATATTTTTTTGTTAAATGAACCAGGCTTCAATGATGCAGGTATAAGAGGTATGAAAAGTGCTTTTAAACTATTAATAGATGAAATGATGCCAAGAGAAATAATTAAAAATTCAATTAATTTAATAGGCTTTTTCTCTGATGATTACAAAGTTGATTCGGATTTAATTAATATAGAGAATATGCTGGAAGATTTCATATATATAAATTCCGTTTTTCCCTATGATAGCTATGAGAATATTATGAAAGTACCATCAGCTGTGGTGAATGTTGTATTAGATGGGTTCCAGTTTGTTGGAGAAATGTTAAAAGAAAAATTTGGAACTCCGTATATAACTGTCAGTTATCCATATGGAATAACGGGTAGTAGAATTTTTATAAATAAAATACTGGCAGCACTATCAATTGAAGTCCATGAAAATTTTAATGAAAAGGAAGCTTTATCATTAGAATTATTAAATGAACTTCACTCATTTATAGATACTTTTATGGGTATGCCAGTAGCTGTTTTAGGAGATAAGGTAAGAATATATGGTCTAAAAAAATTTTTAGAAGCTGAACTTGGAATGGTTGTAGATGTGTTAATTGATACTGAACAAAAAAAAGACAGGGAGAAGATAAGAGATGAAGTTGTTAGCTCCAATTCAGTAATGATTTTTGGATCGTCTTTTGAGAGAGGATTAGCCAATGAACTGGATATTCCTTTCCTGCAGTATACATATCCAGTGTTTGACAAGATTAGTATTAGCAAAAGTGGTTATGCTGGGGTTGAAGGAATGTCATTCTTGGTTGAGGACATATTGAATTTGGCTTATTTTTATAAACTTATTGCAAAATATTGATAAAAATTAGTTTGGAAGGAGGGAGAAATCGTGGATATAAGCTCTAAAAAAATTGTTATTGGAAAGTCTCAAAATTACAAGTTAGTTATTATGAGAAAAGTAATAGCGTTGATGATTTTAATACTACTTGTATTAATAAGCTTTGTAATTGATCTCTCAACTGGACCGGCAATGTTGAATATTTTTGATGTAATCACTTCATTGACGAACCCTGAGTCACTGGGCAGAAAAGTGAATATAATTGTCAGGGTAATCAGATTACCAATAGCAACTATGGCACTATTAGCTGGTGCAGGATTAGCAATTGCAGGTATGGAAATGCAGACTATACTTAATAATAATCTTGCTAGTCCGTATACACTGGGAATATCTTCGGCAGCATCTTTTGGAGCATCAATATCTTTGATTTTCGGATATGCATTTTTACCCCAATATATGAATAATTATGCCACACCTATATTTGCTTTTGCTTTTTCATTAATATCATCCTTCTTTATTTATACTATTGGAAAGATAAAAAAGGATAGAGGAACAATAATTTTAGCTGGGATTGCAATAAGTTTTATGTTTACAGCGTTAAATTCTATTCTCACATACTTTGTACCAGATGAAATTTTAAGAGGTATAACTAACTGGTCACAAGGGTGTATCTTAGGAGCTACATGGCAGCAGGATGCAATAGTGTTTGTAGTACTTGTAATAGTGACACCAATTCTCTTTAGAGAATCCTGGAAGCTGACATCATTATGTATGGGGGAAAGTACTGCAGCAGCTTTAGGGATCAATGTAGAAAAGTTAAGAACAAAGGTTTTAATATTATCTTCATTAATAACATCCATCGCAGTTTGCTTTGTTGGAACCATAGGCTTTGTTGGATTGGTTGCACCCTATGTGGCTAAATCTTTAGTAGGAGAAGAACAGAGGTTTTTTATTCCAGCATCTATGTTAACTGGAGCGTTTATGTTATCAGTTTCATCTGTGTTAAGCAAGGTTGCTATATCAGGAGTACAGATTCCTTTAGGAATAGTTACTTCAATTATAGGTATTCCGTTTTTATTGGTACTTATTTTAAAACAAGGAAGGTGAGAAGAGTATGAGTCTTAAAATACAAAATATTAATTATAAACATTCTTCTAAATTTTCTCTAAATAATATTAGTTTGACTTTTCATAATAATGTAACTGCAATCATTGGGCCAAATGGTTCAGGAAAGTCTACACTAGTTAAGTGTATTTTAAATATATATAAGTGTGATGGTGAAATGTATTACCAAGGTGAAAGCATTAAGAAACAGAAAAAAGAATTTATTAAGCAAAAGGTGGGTTACTTGCCCCAAACAACACAAAATGATGCTTCAATTACTGTTTTCGAAGCTGTACTTTTAGGACTAATAAATACACTAAATCTTAAAGTTAGTAAAAAACAGGAACAAAAGGTAAATGATATTTTAGATGCTTTTGAATTGCAGCACTTAGCAAAAAATAAAATTAATGAATTAAGTGGCGGTCAGCTTCAAATGGTATCATTAGCTCAATCAATAATTAAAGAACCAGAAATTCTCATATTAGATGAGCCATTAAATAATCTAGATATACATCGTCAATTTTCATTGATGAATACAGTATCAAGTTTGGCATATGAGAAAAAAATGATTGTAATAATTGTAATGCACGATATAAATCTCACATCAAGATATGCCGATAATATCGTTGTCATGAGAGATGGTAATATTTATTCTTACGGAACACCTAAGGAAGTCTTAACAAAAAAAATGATAAGGGAAATATATAAAATTGATAGTGAAATATATGTAAATAAACAAGGTAAACAAGTTATTGAATTTGTTGACATTGCTGCCGAAGCCCCAAAATATGAAATAGTATCTCAAATTTAATTAATTATATGCCTAGGAGGAATCAAGATGAAAAACAAAAAATTAGGAATTAGAATTATTGGGTTACTATTGACAGCTGCACTTATCTTTGTATTTTCTGGATGTAGTTCTAATAATTCAACATCATCAAATTCATCTTCAACTGCTTCAAAAACGAAGGTTTTTACAGATATGGTTGGCAGGAAAGTGACACTTTCTACTAATATTAAACGTATTGTACTTGTGAGAACAATGGATATATATATGCTCTCTTCAATTTTAGGTAAAGAACTAGATACAAAATTAGTGGCTGTAGGCCAAAGTTTCAAGAGTACCGATATTGATGGATATAATATGTTTTCAAAAGTATACAAGAATCTTGATAAAATGACTGTGCTTGGCAGTGTGTATGACGATGCAATAAGTGTTGAATCTGTTGTGAATTTAAATCCAGATATAATCATTGTTGATAAACAATTCTACAATAAAAATTGTATACAGAAAATGATTTCTACAGGATTGCCTGTTGTTATTATGGATAATAATTCCGATCCTTTTTATGGACCTGGAAAGAGTATAAAAATGGTAGGAAAAATGCTGTGTAAAGAATCAAAAGTTGGTGAAATGGTGGATTATGCTAACCAGAAAACTGATGATGTGCTGCAAAGAGTTCAAAAAGTTATTTCAAGCGGAATAAAAAAGCCTGTATTATATTGGGAGTGCGGCAATGTAGCTCCAGACAAGATTGGGCAGACAGATGGTGATGTGAAAACCAGTTGGGGTTATGTTTGGGACAAGCTTGGTGCAGATAGTATTAGTATTGGTGTCACAGGTCAGCCATTAAATGCCGAAAAGGTACTTGCCTCAAATCCTGATATTATTATCATAGGCGGAGCCAACTGGAATCCAACTGATAATATTATGCGTCTTGGATTTTTTGCAACTGAGCAAAGTGCTAATGAGCATTTAAGCCTTTACACCCAAAGGGCAGGATGGTCTGATTTAAATGCAATTAAAAATGGAAGGCTTTATGCACTTCATTACAATCTTTATGGTCGTCCTTATGGCTTTGCTGGCATTGAAGAAATGGCAAAGATGTTATATCCTACACAATTTAGCGATTTAGATCCTGATAAAGATATTCAAGAATTTTTCAGCAAATATATGGAAATCCCATATTCAGGTATACAGTGGACTCAATGGAATAAATAATAAGTTAATATGAATGGGAGGAATCAAAGTGAAAATAAAAAAGATGATGTTAGGCCTATTACTTATTGCAACGATTATAGTATCATTAGCAGGATGTGGTACAACGGCAGTAAAGAATGAAACATCAAAGGATACAGCTAAAACAAAAACATATACTGATATGGCAGGCAGAAAAGTTACTTTGTCAACTAATATCAATAAAATTGTATTAATAAGATCTATGGATGTATATTATATGTCTGCAATTTTAGGACAAGAGTTTGATAAAAAAGTAGTTGCTCTGGGACTGAATTTTAAAGATAGCGATATAGACGGATATAAAAAATATTCAGAAGTATTTAATATGGATAAGATTAAAAGTCTAGGAAGTATATATGATGATGCTATTAGTCTAGAATCCGTTGTAAATTTAGAGCCTGATCTTATTATTGTTGATACACAATTTAAATCTAAGTCATGTGTCAATAAAATGATAGAAGCTGGACTTCCAGTTGTATTTACAGATATGAATTCAGATCCATTCCATGGTGTCCAAAAGAGTATGTTAATGCTTGGAGAAATGCTTGGAAAAGAGGATAAGGTTGAGAAGATGGTTGAAGATGCAAATAAAAAGACTGATTCTGTATTGACTAGGGTTGATAAACTACTTAAAGCAGGAACTAAAAGACCAACGTTATATTTTGAATGTGGTAATGTAACACCAACGGAAATTGGAGGAACTAGAGGAGACACATCAGATGGCTGGGGATATTTATGGAATAGGTTAGGTGCTGATAATATAGGTGTTGGACAAGGATCAAATCCAGTGAACCCTGAAAAAGTATTGACTGCGGATCCCGATGTAATAGTAATAGGTGGGGCTAACTGGGATCAAACTGCTAATATTATGCGTATGGGATATTATGTAACTAAAGAGGAGGCAAGTGTACATCTAGATGAATATGTTCAAAAGAGAGCAGGATGGTCAGATTTATCAGCAGTAAAAAATGGAAGATTATATGCAGTACATTTTAACTATACTGTTTATCCATATAATTTTTGTGGAGTTGAGGCGATGGCAAAATTCTTATTTCCAAGTGAATTTAAGGACTTAAATCCTGAAAAAGATAGAAAAGAATTTTTTGATAAATATATGCCGGTTAAGTATTCGGGTTTATTTTCAGCAGATTGGAAATAATGTTTATCATTTAATGTATTTAGGATTTTATGATAATGAATTAGAATATATGGAATCTACAGCAAATTTCATGATATACTAAAATTAGTTGCGGCAGCATTGTGAATAAATGAGAAGTGAGGAAGATATCACATGAAATAATGGAAATATATAGAAACTACTATGGGATATGTTTGAAATTTTATTAATACGTATTTGTATGGAGAGGAGGAAGGGCATTGGGTGAATTATGTAAATTGCATAATATAGGTAACAAATTAGAAACACAGCTTAATGAAGTTGGAATAGAAACGGTTGAACAATTAAAAAGAATTGGAAGTAAGCAAGCTTGGTTAGATATTAAAGCTATAGACAACTCAGCGTGTATAAATAGATTGTGTGCCATAGAAGGAGCAATACAAGGAATTAGATGGCATAGTCTTTCAAATGAAATAAAAAGTGAATTAAGAGAATTTTATAATACAGTAAAGTAATTGAAAAATTGTAAGATATTGTAATTTAATGTTATTTGTAAAATTCTGTGCTAATAGCTAAATATGAGATTAGGAGAATATGAGTATGGCAATGGCTGGTTTTACGCTAATTAATTTATTTATTATAGTGGTATTAATTAGTATAGGTATTTATAGTTTTATACTATTTGTTAAACTTGCTCACAGAGGAATAAAAGCACTTGATATTTACATAAATGAAAAAAACAATAAATTATAAAGAAAATCAGTTATATCTAAGCAGATAGAAAATCTTAAAAATCTATAAAAATAAGAACCTAGATTCTTATAGAGAATTTAGGCTCTTATTTCTTTATTAGCTATTTAGAAAAATATCCTTTGCAACTGAAACAGCATTTAATACTTTTGGAAAACCAATATAAGGGATACACTGCAAAAAAACCTCTATAATTTCTTCCTTTGATATTCCAACATTTAATGCTCCATTAATATGGACTTCTAATTGTGCCTCACATCCGCCTAATGCTGCTAGTGCAGATAACGTAATAAGTTCTCTTTGTTTTAAATCAAGTACTGGTCTGGTATAAATATCTCCAAAAGCAAATTCAATAATATATTTTCCTAAATCAGGAGCAATATTTTTCAGTGAATCTACTACGGCTGTTCCGCCTGTTCCGTCAACCTCTTTTAGTTTACGTACTCCTAGTTCATAACGACTTTCCATAATTGAATTACCTCCTCATATTTGGTAACATTATCTTATATGCTGGAGTTAAGTCCATGTCAATAGGAAGGTGAATATATTTGAATTATTGTATTGGAGAATTTTCCAAAAAAATTAGATTAAGTATTGATACATTACGATATTATGAGAAAATTGGCCTGATTTATCCTAGTAGAGATAAAATAAATAGGCGAGTGTATTGTGAAAAAGATATAGAATGGTTAAATTTTATATTTAGATTAAAAGAAACAAATATGCCAATTAAAGAAATTCAATATTATTCTAAGCTGAGATATGAGGGAGACAGTACGCTGAGGGAACGTCTGAAATTGTTAGAAAAGCAAATGGACAGATTGTATACCCAAAAAAGCAATATAGAGAATAATATAGTGCATTTAGAGAAAAAAATTAATACTTATAAGAAGATGATTAATAAAACTGTTATTAAGGATTAATACACAAATTTTTTTTGACATTAGTATTTCCTAAATTCTTTCCATTGGTAAATAGGTTTCATTGTAGCAAATATCGTGCAAGACTAAAATCTAGAAACACGAATTAAGTAGTGCAAACAAGAAATTACCTTTTCATTTTACAATATCTCTATTAAAAAGTACTTGACTTGGAGTTAACTCCAAGTAGTAAAGTGAATTATAGTTTGAACTGTATAATAAATAAAATTTTCAAGGTGCTTAATTAAAATAATTGGAGAAAAATTAAATTTAGGAGGCCAATAAATATGTTATTACAGGAGAAGTTTAAATTATTAAAAGGTAATATTAAAAAGAGAGGTAGTGCAGCAGTTGCTTTTTCAGGTGGAGTGGATAGTACTTTCTTAGTTAGGGTTGCACATGAGGTATTGGGCGATAAATTAATAGCAGTTACAGCTACTTCATCGACTTATCCCGAAAGAGAACTAAAAGAAGCAATTAAGTATGCTAAAGATATGAGTGTAAAACATTTAATTATATCTTCAGAAGAGTTAGATATTGAAGGCTTTGCTAGTAATCCTAAAAATAGATGTTACTATTGCAAAAAAGAACTTTTTACAAAGATAAAAAAGGTAGCTGAAGAAAATGACGTTGAATATGTTTTTGATGGTTCAAATTTTGATGATACTGGTGATTATAGACCGGGAATGCAAGCAGCAAAGGAATTAGAAGTAATAAGTCCACTTAAGGAAGCGAATCTTACCAAGGCAGATATAAGAGAACTTTCAAAAGAGCTGGGACTTCCAACTTGGAATAAACCTTCCTTTGCATGCTTATCTTCCAGATTTCCTTATGGAAAGAAAATTACTATTCCAAAGCTTAAGATGGTAGATGAAGCAGAACAGTTCTTACTTGATATGGGCATAAGACAAGTAAGGGTAAGACATCATGGAGAAATAGCTAGAATTGAAGTTTCTCCTGAGGAGAGAGTTAAATTTTTTGATATTGAAGTAATGGATAAGATAGGGAAAAAATTCAAAGAGATCGGATTTACTTATGTTACTTTAGATATCCTGGGATATAGAACAGGAAGTATGAATGAAGTACTTTCAGCAGAAGAAAAGACAGTTTGATGAAATGTTGTAATTGATTACTTCTTGACTTAGGGTTTACCTAAAATGATAAGATAACATAGAGGGAAGTTGTCATATGAATTCTTATCAGAGGAGGGTATGAATGGAAACGAGGACTATATTAAAGAATAAGTTTTATTTGTATATGACAGAATTTTTTGCAGGAATGTCAGTAATGGCAGTGGAACTTGCAGCGAGCAGACTTTTGGCACCGTATTTTAGTTCTTCACAAATTGTGTGGACAATTATTATCGGAACTATCATGATTGCAATAGCATTGGGCAATATCTGGGGAGGAAGAAGTGCAGATAAAAATCCTAATCCGGATAAGTTGTATATGCGAATGATTATAGCTGCTATATGGATTGCAGCAATACCGCTTCTGGGAAAGTATATAATTTTAGCTGTATCTGCAGCACTTGTTTTAACAATAAGTAATAACTTTTTAATTTTAGCAACCTTTTTAGTGTGTATGATAATTTTTGTATTTCCACTTTTTTTGCTGGGGACAGTTACACCTTCTCTAGTGAAATATACAGTAAGTAGTTTGAGTGACAATGGAAAGATAGTGGGTATGCTGGGTGCAATTAATACAATTGGAAGCATCATTGGCACATTTTTACCTACCTTTGTTACGATTCCAGCAGTTGGTACATCCGTTACATTCTTAATATTTTCGGGGATTCTTCTGATGCTTGGCATAATTTATTTTATAAGCATAAAAGCAAAGAAAGTACAATGTATTATAAGTGTTATTTTGTTCATCTTTTGCAGCGTATTTGGATCGTCGGATAGTTTTGCATTTTGGGAGAAAAATCTCTTGTATGAAGGAGAATCTATTTATAATTATCTGCAGGTGAAGGATACAAATGACAGTATAATCCTTTCTACCAATGTACTTTTTGGGGTTCAATCCATTATGAAAAAAGATAACAGTTTGACGGGAATGTATTATGACTACGCACTTGCGGCACCCGTTATGTCCGGAATTCATAAGAAAAAAAATGCAAAGATTTTAGTGCTTGGCATGGGAACAGGCACTTATGCAAAACAGTGTGAAAAATATTTTCCTAGTGCTTCCATTGAAGGTGTAGAAATAGATCAGAAAATAACCAATTTAGCCAGTAAATATTTTAAACTCCCAAACACTATAAAAGTAAATACTTATGATGGAAGAGCATACTTGAATTCTGAAAATAAGAAATATGATGTGATCATGGTAGATGCGTATCAGGATATAACCATACCTTTTCAGATGTCTTCCAAAGAATTCTTTACCATTGTTAAAAATCATTTAGTAAAAGATGGTGTCATGGTTGTAAATATGAATATGCATACCGAAAAAAAAGGAAATATTACACAGCATTTATCAGACACCATAGCAAATGTTTTTAATAAGGTATATACAGTAAATGTAGATGGCTCAACCAACAGAGAACTATTTGCAACGCAGAATATGGAAGCAGCTAAAACCTTTGAGCAGAATACTAGAGAGTTAAGAAATAATGAATTAAAGACATTGATGTATAACATTGAAGATAATATGGACACATATGTAAAAGGAAATTATCTTCTGACTGATGATAAGGCACCAGTGGAACTTTTAGGAATGAGGGTAATCGATGAATTAATTCAAGATGAATTAAGTTATTACAAAAAAATATTCAAAGAAAAATATAAAGATCTAATAATTCAAGGCGGTGAAATAGATAGAGCAGAAGCAGGGGGTCTTGACTTTCCCAATTAGGCATGCTTTCATAAGTAATTAGAGAAAATATATTTTCATAAAAATAAATTGATTTATACAAAAAAATATTGACTTGGAGTTGACTCTAAGTAGTATTCTTATATTAAGAAATTAAAGTTATTTTGTGAAAAAGGGGTGTTAAAGTATGCATATTCCAGATAATTATTTAAGTCCATCCACTTGTGCAGTGATGGGGGCGGCTATGATTCCAATATGGGGGATATCAGTTAAAAAGGTAAAAAATGAAATATCTAAGGTTAAAATGCCATTACTTGGTATAGGCGCTGCATTTTCTTTTCTTGTGATGATGTTTAACGTACCGCTGCCAGGAGGTACAACGGGGCATGCTGTAGGAGGGACGCTGCTGGCTATACTTTTAGGACCATTTGCAGCATGCATTTCGATTACTGTGGCTCTTCTTATCCAGGCGCTGCTTTTTGGAGATGGTGGAATACTGGCATTCGGAGCTAATTGCTTTAATATGGCATTTATAATGCCTTTTCTTGGTTATTTTATCTATAAGTTTATCAAGGATAGAACTAATTCTGAAAAAGGTGAATATGTTGGAATAATATTAGGATCTTATATAGGAATCAATTTTGCAGCTTTTATAGCAGGAATAGAATTTGGTATTCAGCCTCTACTATTTAAAAATGCGGTCGGACAAGCATTATACAGTCCCTATCCATTGTCTGTATCAATTCCAGCCATGCTTGTTCCTCATTTACTAGTTGCAGGCGTAATCGAAGTTATATTTACAGTGGCGATTTTTTCATTTATAAAGAAAGTTTCTCCAGGCACAATATATGAAGGAGCCAAGAGAAAGACAAAAATTGTCTATGGATTAATTGTTGCTTTAATTTGTTTGACACCGATAGGACTTATTGCAACCGGAACAGCATGGGGTGAATGGGGAATTGATGAAATAAAGAATGTATCGATTGGTGGTAAGGCACTTGGTTATGTTCCTGAAGGAATGAAAAATGGATTTAGCTTTAATACTTTTATGTCAGATTATGCAATTAAGGGACTGCCAGAGACTGCTGGATATATTTTATCGGCAGTTACAGGAGTAGTAATTTTAGTAATTTTATTTAAGATTATAAGCAGTTTAAAGAAAAATAAAACTGGGGACATAATTGGTAAAAGTGAGGAGAAATAATATATATGCCTGAGTGGTTGTTAAAAGATGAAAATTATATTCCTAAATCAGATAAGGACACTTTTATTACAAAAAGTATTCTGTCCATATTGGAAGTTCTTTCGAGGATAAGAACTCAAAGCGGATATAAAAAAAATAAATTTAAAATAAATGTAACCTTGAAAGTCACATTTACATTTATACTTATATTGTTAGTTTCTATTACAAGAAGTTTTACATTTACAATTATTATTAATGTATATTTATTAGCGATATTGAGTATGATGGATGGCGAAGAAATTATAAAAGTTTTAAAAATCAGTCTGATAATGTCAGCTTTCACGTTTATTATACTCTTACCGGCAATCTTTTGGAACAATGGGTTTAGCAGCATTATGATTACATCTAAAGTCTTTGCAACAGTAACTTGTGTAAATATACTTTCTCATTCTACAAAATGGAACTTTATAATCAGTGCATTAAAGAGATTTTTTGTGTCGGATATTTTTATTTTTGTCATGGATATTACTATAAAATACATAGTTATGCTGGGTGAATTTTCATTAAATATGTTATATTCATTAAAGCTTAGATCAGTTGGTCAAAATAGTAATAAATATGCATCGCTTTCAGGAATTGCTGGAACAATGTTTATAAAGTCCAAGGAAATTGCTGAAGATATGTATACTGCCATGGAGTGCAGAGGTTTCACAGGAGAATATCGAGTTATTAATAATAAAAATAAATTAAATTTTACAGACTATATATATGTAATAATTAATGTACTAATAATTATTATTTTTATATACATGGGAAGGGTCTAAAATGTATGATTGATATAAGTAATGTATCGTATTCGTATTCAGGTATTCCTGCTTTAAAGGATATAAATCTTCATATAAATAAAGGAGAAGCTGTGGCATTATTAGGAGCCAATGGCAGTGGTAAATCAACATTGCTGAAGCTAATAAATGGTATTGTTTTCCCCGATAGTGGGAGTTATAAGTTTAATAATGAAGAAATAACTCATGCTAAACTTCAAGATACAAAATTCTCAAAGCTCTTTCACCAGAAAATAGGTTTTGTATTTCAAAATTCAGATACACAATTGTTCTGTGCTGATGTTTATGATGAAATTGCATTTGGACCCAGACAGATGGGAATGAATGAGAATGATGTAGATAAAAGAGTTAATGATTGTCTATCATTGTTAAATATTACTGATTTCAAGCATAGACAGCCATATCATTTAAGTGGTGGAGAAAAACGAAAAGTTGCTATTGCTTGTGTTTTAGCCTTAAATCCAGAAGTTCTTGTCCTTGATGAACCCATGAACGGTCTTGATCCTAGAACTCAGAGATGGCTTGCGGAATTTCTAGTTAAATTGAATAAAATGGGGAAGACATTGATAACTTCAACACATAATTTAGAGCTAGTACAGGAAATATCAAAAAGAGCTGTACTGTTTGGAGAGGATCATTGTATTGCAGCTGATTTACCAACAGAGAAACTGCTAGCAGAGATAGATTTACTGAAAAAAGTAAATCTAGTAGATGAATATTATCACTGTCATGAAGGAAATCATCATGCACATTTTCACATGCATAACTATGAGCTATAATTTTCTTTATTGAAAATCAAATTGGGAGTAAATATGATATTTTAATGTTTAGAATAAATATCACATTTATTCCCAATTCAAAGTTGTAGAGGAGTATTGGGCAGAAGATAATAGATAGTGTTATTTTCACATCTATTGGAGGTTTTTTGAATTTACATTTATATAGTAATCTTCATTATTTGGACTGAATCCTTGGAAATGGACATTATGATAAAACTATTTCTTCACTTCTTCGAAGTTTACCTATCCTAGGGAAGATGTGTTTACAAACATAGTCATGCTCTTCTTTTGATCCCGCTGTCATTGCATCTTCCACAAAGATTTGATTATAACCATGTTGAAAAGCTTCTCTTGCCGTAGTATCTACGCCAATTCCGGTGGAAATGCCGCATAGTACAATAGTATCAATTCCACGACGTCTTAATTGTAAGTCAAGATCAGTACCATAGAATGCACCCCACTGTCTTTTGGTGATAGTATGAACATTTTTATTATTTGCTATTTCAGGTACATAGCTATCCCATCCTTCTGGGAATTGTGTTGGATTAATTTTGAAATCTACACTTGGCTTTAACATATCTTTTCCATCTATGGAGGAAACTCTTACAAGAACTACAAAGGCTCCCTTTTCTGTGAATGCATTGATTAATCTGCTTGCATTTTGAACAACCTCTACACCAGTATGAGGTGAAAGCTCCCTATTCACAATTCCATTTTGTAAGTCTATGATTACCAGAGCTGTTTTTTCTGATTTTATTAATTCAGTTTCTCTTGATTTTAAATCTTCCATTTTTTTATCTCCTTTTTTATCTTGTGTACAAGGTACTGTAAGCCCCTTGTCATGGCTATTATACATAAACTATAAATATAATATAGTTTATAATTTCATTTTATATTGTGATGATTATTAATTTAAGCTGAGTCTTTTATATACTTTAAAATAGACCCACACGGCATTTAGCAGCAGCAATGTACTTGTAATAAAAAATATATATCTTATACCTAAATAAGCTGCCACTTGTCCCCCTAAAATTGATCCCCCAAATATGCCTAAATATTGGGCGGATATATTAAAACCAAAAACTCTGCCTGTAAGAGAATCTGGTGTAATTCTTTTAACTAGAACATTAACAGAAGGATTAAGTCCCCCCATCGCCAGTCCTAATAGAAAGCGAAGACCCATTAGCTGCCAGGGATTTTTTACAAAGGCCTGTGGTATAAAAATTATTCCTGCCGCTACAAGTGCAACTAATATAACTTTCTGCGCTCCAATTTTATCAGAAAGTTTTCCAAGTCTTGGAGCTGCAATTATATTTGCTAATCCTGAGACTGAGAATGCCATTCCAGCTAACAGAGCAACGTGATTGCTATTACGAGATAATTGAGCAATATATACTGTTATGATTGGTTCTATAGAATATAACGCTAGAGTTAATATAAAAGAGGTTACGAACATTATAATAGTTAAACTTTTGTTTGGAATAATACTCCATATTTCCTTAATACTGCTCACTTTTTTATCCTCACGAGTAAAGGATTCCCTTACAAATAAAGCAGTTGTAGTGAATGTAATAAGCATAAGTACACCTGTTATAAAAAATACATTTTGTAAACTAAAGTTTTCTTCAATATAGCCACCAATCATTGGTCCAAGTAGTGATCCTGCGATACTTGATGTTGAGAGCGTACCTAAAGCCCATCCCGCATGTTCCCTATCTGTTTGAGTTGCAATCAGTGTAATACAAGCTGTACTGTAGCCTGTGATAATACCTTGTAATACTCTTAATATTATTAGTTCATATACATTTTGTGCGAAACCCATGCTGAATATAACTATCGCCATACCAAGGCTTGCTCGCAAAAGCATTGGTTTTCGTCCAAATTTATCAGCAGCGTGTCCCCAAACTGGTGAAAAAACAGCTGAAATTATGAAGGTAATACCAAAAGCAATTCCTGAAAATTGTTCAATTAAAGCTGTGTTAGAAATGCCAAGATGTTTTATATAGAGGGGTAATACCGGGGCAATTTGACTCATTCCTACACTGGTTACAAACATTCCAAACCAACAAACTATTAAATTTCTTTTCCACACTTTCATAATATACCTCTTCTCTTTGCTATAACTCAACATAAATAATGCTGCTATCTACAATACATAACGAAAATAACAATTAACAAACAACTAAAGGGCAATAAAATGTATTTTGTACTATGTATCACTTTTTAATATCATTATAAATTATAAAATATAACATGTAAACTATATTTCATAGTTTGATAAATATATTTTTTTATGTTAAACTATTTTTATAAAGTGAAATTATACGAAGGAGTTATAAAATAATGCGAAAGCGAAATTTAACCAAAGAGAAAATTATTCAAGTTGCTTTTTCATTGGCTGATGAAATTGGACTTAATCAAGTTACTTTCCCCAAAATTGCAGAAAAGCTGGATATAAAATACCCATCTTTATATAACCATTTTACTAACATGGATAATCTTAAAATAGAAATGACAATATACCTTTTAAATAAATTGAACTTGAAATTAATGCAAAGATTAATTGGCAAAAGTGGTGGAGATGCTGTTAAAGAGTATGCCAATGCTTATAGAGACTTTGCCTTTGAAAACAAGTCTGCTTATGGGCTTATTATGAATATTCCAAGTACAGAAGATAAAGAAGTACATCGTTTAGCGAAAGAAACTACCAGTATTATTCGTCAAATTTTACATTTTTATATTGAGGATGAAACACATTTGGTTCATAAAAGTCGGGCATTAAGGAGCTTGTTACATGGTTTTATTTCTTTAAATTTCCTCGGGTATTTCCAAAATCCAGTAAGTTCAGAAGACAGCTTTCAACTGATGATAGATGATTTTATTTTGTCAGTTTCAAGAAATTTGTGTTAAGTATTGTATTAACTAATAAGTTATGATTTTTAATAATGAAATCTAATTTAGTACTCCTATGACATTTAATTCTTAAACAAATTGAATGTTTCACATCTATAATGTCAAGTTCTATAACTTGGCCATTTTTTATGTATCCATAACATGTATAGTGAATGTAAATTTTATATTTTCTAAAAAATTCAGAAGTAATGATTGCCTTAATATCTTTATTATGATTTTACTTTTTCTTAAAGTATAATATTCAAACATCTTGGGGCGCTAATTTCGAAGAATTTATCCGAACAGCTACCATTGCTAATACTCCCATCTTCTTCAAAGTGGGAGATAAGCACTGCTACGCGCCTGGATAAGTTCTTCCCCTAAAGGATAACGTATTCTAAGTGCTAAAGACACTAAGAATACTGTTAATAAGGTTCAGATGGAGATAAGCAGTTCTCTACAGCAAACTCCACCTGAACCTAAGAATCACTTGATGGTATTAGAATTGTATGAAGGCTCAATTGAGGGAATTTCAGGCAAGTATAAGTATTATGAGAATTTTGTTTTTAAAATAGATAATATCGTTAGCATTGAAGGACATTTTATAAGTTTGCCAGAACCCTCCTATTGACAAAAGTAGTATGTCAGATTAAAATAACATCAGATATATAACGAAAGTTATTTATAAGGAAGGAGGGGCACAATGCCACCGAAAGTTAAAATAGCCAAAAACAATATCATAACGGCCTCTCTTGATGTTATTCGTGAAAATGGAGCAGAAGCCTTGAACGCGAGAGCCGTGGCAAAAAAATTAAACTGTTCCACACAACCGATTTTTAGCAACTATTCCACTATGAAAGATTTAAAAAATGATGTGATGCAGTCGGCAAAGCAGCTTTATCAGCAATATATCGAAAGAGGCATGAAAGATTCCGTCTATCCGCCATACAAGGCAAGCGGTATCGCCTATATCAAATTTGCCAAAGAAGAAAAAGAGCTGTTCAAACTGCTTTTTATGCGTGACCGCTCTCAGGAAGAAGTGAAAGAAGAAAGAGAGGAAATCTCCGACCTTATAAATCTCATTTCATCCAACACGGGGATGAGCTTGGATGATGCCTATATGTTTCATATAGAAATGTGGATCTATGTGCATGGTATTGCTACAATGATTGCCACAGCCTATCTGGACTGGAAGTGGGACACGATAAGTATGATGCTGACTGATGCATATGAGGGCATGAGAGAGCGATACAAAAACAAGGAGGGCAAGTAAATGGATGCGATTGTTATGAGTAACTTAACAAAAAAATATAAAGACATAACGGCTGTTGACGAACTAAACTTATCTATTCATGACGGAGAAATATTTTCACTGTTAGGCGTAAATGGAGCAGGTAAAACTACGACAATTAAAATGCTCTCATGCCTTACACAGCCTACAAGCGGTAATGCAGTACTGCTTGGCAAAAGCATTACTAAGGATGCACAGGCGGTAAAGTCAATGATCGCTGTTTCACCGCAGGAAACAGCGGTTGCTCCTAATTTGACGGTAAAAGAAAATTTGGAGTTTATGGCGGGTGTTCATAGCTTTTCCAAGGAGAAAACGAAAGCCAAAGTAACAAAGCTAATCAGTGAATTTGACTTACATGAAATTGCAAATAAACAAGCTGAGAAACTTTCAGGCGGCTGGCAGCGCAGGCTAAGTATTGCCATGGCCTTAATTTCAGAGCCTCACATCTTGTTTTTAGACGAACCCACTTTGGGATTGGATGTCTTGGCAAGAAGTGATTTGTGGGATGTTATTCGTTCTCTTAAAGGGAAAATTACAATCATTCTAACAACACACTACATGGAAGAAGCAGAATCGCTTTCGGACCGTATCGGTATCATGAAAAGTGGGAAGCTGTTAATTGCAGGAACTGCTGATGAAATCAAAGCAAAAGCAGGAACTGATAGATTTGAAGACGCCTTTGTTAAACTTGTAAAGGAGGGAATATAATGAGAATGCTAACATTTTTCAACCGCACGACAAAAGAAATCCTGCGCGATCCATTGAATGTGGCTTTCGGCATTGGATTCCCATTAGTGATTCTGGTATTACTATCTGCAATACAGGCAAACATCCCTGTCAGGCTTTTTGAAATAGACAGACTTATACCTGGAATATCAGTGTTTGGCTTATCCTTTATGACACTGTATTCTGCAATATTGATTGCGAAAGACCGTTCAAGTTCTTTTATTCAAAGATTATATACAACGCCCTTAACCGCAAGTGACTATATCTTGGGGTATGCGCTTCCCATTCTTCCGATTGCATTGGCACAAAGCGTTATTTGCTACATTAGCGCCCTATTTTTGGGCTTGGAGATTACGGTAAACATTGTCTATGCAATTCTATTTGTTATACCGATTGCATTGTTTTTTATTGCCTTGGGACTTTTGTTCGGCAGCATCTTCAATGATAAGCAAGTAGGCGGTATTTGCGGAGCATTGCTTACAAATTTAGCGGCATGGCTCTCGGGAGCATGGTTTGATTTAGACCTTGTTGGAGGCCTTTTCAAAAAAATAGCATACGCCTTACCATATGTACACGCTGTTGAACTGGGACGAGCAGTTTTAGGGGGTAATTTTGAGGCGATATTTCCGCACCTTTGGTGGGTACTCGGATATGCATGTTTGACTGTTATTATAGCCATTTTGGTATTCACCCGGAAAATGAGAAAAGACTGAGTCTAGCCGGGAGTTATGAGAACAGAATAGTTATTGTGTGCTGCTTGCAGGAGTAAAACTCGTATTAGGATATGGGTGACACAATATTTGAAAACTTCCCCTTTTGTTTTACTAAAGGGCTTAGTTTACTACCGATAAGTTTTTGATATGGTCTTATTAGATAAATAGTAAGTAAGGAAAAAGAGAGATCTTAATATTTGAACGCGAATTAGTATCACTTTCTATCAAAACATAAGATATTTATATCAGCCTTGCTTAACCAAGAGAAGCAGGGCTTTAATTATTGAAGGAAGTTTCCTGTAAGTTAACTTATTTCACTAAAATCAACTATAAATCCATCGACAGGGAATGGCTCAATACATAAAATATCATTAGAGGTGATGGATATGAGAGAGCTAAATATAAGAAGATGTATTATTCAAAAAAGAAAAGAGAAAGGCATAACGCAAGAACAGTTGGCGGATTATATTGGAGTTTCTAAAGCATCTGTTTCCAAATGGGAATCAGGGTTAAGTTATCCTGATATTTTACTTCTTCCTGAACTTGCAACTTATTTTAATGTTTCAGTGGATGAATTACTGGGATATTCTCCACAACTTACAAAGAAGGATATTAAGAAAATTTATAATAAACTTTCACATGAATTTGCTACAAAATCTTTTGACGAAGTAATGGAGCAGTGTAACAAAATGATAAAGAAATACTATTCTTGTTTTTCATTTTTATTGTCTATGATTCAATTATTATTAAACTATTTGCCTTTAGCAAAAACTGAGGAAATAAAAAAAGAAATTATTCACCAATGTATACTTCTAAGTCAGAGAGTAAAAGAGGAATCAGAGAACATTTCTGACATAAAAAGTGCAAATACCATGGAAGCATTGGCAGAAATGATACAGGGAAATAGTAAAGAAGTTATTCGATTATTAGATGACAAATTAACTCCCTATAGTGGAGATGATGTTATGCTGATTAATGCATATCAAATGCTTGGAGAAAATGCTCAAGCGAATGAGGTGAATCAAATATTACTATACCAAAATATAATAAATGCATTAACGCTTTTAACCAATTATCTTTCCATGCACATGACGGAACCAGTTTTATTTGGGCAGATATATTCTCAGGGGATTCAGATTATCAACTCTTTTCAGATGAAAGAGATCTTGACAAATGCGGTCTTTGGAATTCATATTGTTGCTGCACAAGGGTATTTGATTCAGCAGAAAAAAGAAAAGGCAATAGATGCGTTGGAAGAATATGTAAGTATTGTTTGTGGATATCAATATCCATTGAGATTAAAAGGAAATGGATATTTTACCAAGGTAGATAAATGGCTTGAGGATAATATTTGTATTGGAACAAACACACCATTAGATGAGATAACAATTAAGAAAAATTTCATTGAGGCTGTTACTGAAAATCCTGCATTTACACCGTTAAAAGAAGATGAACAGTACAATATGATTATTAAAAAATTGAAAGAAAAGTTAGGTGAAAAATAATGATTGATACTTTTTCTAAGTATTTACCAGTTTTGCTACCACTAATTATGCTTCAATTAATTTTAATGATTACTGCATTGGTTCATATTTTAAGACATTCTACAGTACGTAGAGGAAATAAACCACTTTGGATTATTACTATTGTTTGTGTAAACATCATTGGCCCAATTTTATATTTTCTAGTCGGAAGGGATGAGGAATAGTGGATATACTTACAATTTGTGATTTGCATAAGGGCTTCAGTACACATAAGGTATTAAAGGGAGTAAACTTAAGTGTACCACAAGGTTCTATATATGGTTTCATTGGTAAAAATGGTGCAGGCAAAACAACAACTATGAAGATTGCATTAGGTTTATTAAGAGCGGATTCTGGTGAGATACAAATATGTAATAAAAAAGTTAGATTTGGTTCTTCGGAAGCAAACCGATATGTTGGCTATTTACCGGATGTTCCACAATTTTATAATTTTATGACAGCCCAAGAATATTTAAAACTTTGCGGAGAAATTACTGGAATGTCAGCTCATTTTATTCAAAAAAAGAGTGAATATTTATTAAATATTGTGGGATTAACGGATTTAAAAAAAAGAATAGGGGGTTTTTCAAGAGGGATGAAGCAGCGTCTTGGTATTGCTCAGGTATTGTTAAATGATCCCAAGCTATTGATTTGTGATGAGCCTACCTCAGCTTTGGATCCTATTGGGAGAAAAGAAATATTAGATATTTTATCCAAAGTGAAAAACCATACAACGATTATTTTTTCAACTCATATATTAAACGATGTAGATACAATTTGTGATCATATTGGAATTTTAAATAATGGTGAAATTGTTTTATCAGGTAATTTAAATAACATAAAACATGAATATCAAAATACAGTGATGCTGTCACTTTCTTCAAATAGTGATTTAAATACCTTGCTCAAGTCTGAAGAAATAATGAAATTGAACAAAAAAATTCAGTGTAAAGAAACCTCCATTTATATAAGAACAAGTGAAGTAAATAAAATTATGAAATGGGTAATGAAAATTCTAGTTAAATTATCAATTACACCATTAAAACTTGAAATTATGGAACCTTGTCTTGAAAATATTTTTATGGAGGTGGCTAAATGAGGTCATATATTGCATTTATTAAAAAAGAATGGATTGACTATCTAAGAAACTATAAAATATTAATCATAATAATAGTATTTGCAATTCTAGGAATTATTAGTCCACTTAGTGCTAAGTTTATGCCGGAGATTATCAGAGAATTCATGCCTGCTGATATATCCATTCAATTAACGGAACCTTCCAATATAGATTCATGGACTCAATTTTTTAAAAATATATCTCAAATGGGTACTATTGTAGCTATTATTATTTTTAGTGGAATGATGTCTCATGAATATGAGAAGGGAACGTTAGTTAATCTGATTACGAAAGGATTATCACGTAAGACGGTTGTTGCAGCCAAATACACAGTAGTGGTTTTAATTTGGACAATAAGTTATTGGATATGTTTTTTTATTGCTTCAATATACACAAGATACTATTTCCCAGAAGGAAAAACTACAGGTTTATTTTTGGCTGTCTTTAGCTTTTATTTTTTTGGTATTATGCTATTTTCGATAGTTATGTTGGGTTCCATAAGCTTTAAAAATATCTATGGCTCTTTACTTTTTACAGCTGGTTTTACAGTGATACTTTTTATCATCAATATGTTTCCTAAAGCAATAAAATGGAATCCTTTGCAATTAGCAAATAGCAATATAAAGATATTGCAAGGTATACTTACATTTTATGATATAAAATATTCATTTGTCATAATGATGCTCATTAGTCTATGTGCACTAAGGCTATCTATAAGAATTTTTAATGAAAAATCTTTATAATTATGGAGATGTTTTTGTCAGAAAGAGGATGCATTTAAAATATGGAGAAAAGCAGGAACTGACTTATATTCCCATAAAAATTTTTCCAATTTGTTAAACTGAAATTTTGATTCAGACAGTGCCAATAAAATTTGGTGTACCGATTTTTACACATTTGTTTACAAATAGTTAATTATTATGCCATTAAGTTGTAACAAATACTGCTTATAATTATAAATGTCTTTAGTAATCAAACCTTAGTATTAAATAAATAGTTTGTAATTAATACCCCAAATGTAAATTTGAATAGTGTCTGTGGTTGCAGGGCACTTAAAAATTAAATGCAACTGCCAGAAGTTCGTATGTTAAATTAATCTCTTTTAAAATTAATGTTATTAAAAGTTAAGCACCTATTTTTTAGGGTGCTTATTTTTATTTCAGAAAAACTTATCTAATGGAATATTGTGGATAATGTGGATAAACTGTGGATAAGTTATTGGTAAGTTAGATCGTCTAAAAATTTTAAGGAAATAATAAAAATGATTATCCATCAGAGGAGGGAAGATATTTAAACAAAGAAGAAACCGTGTCAACCAAATAGGATTGCAATGTGAATATTTTAACATAAAAATAATATAAACTTAAAAAGATTATAGTAAAATATGAAAAATATAGTAATGCAAAAATTTTGTTGTGATTGTTTTGTTTTGGGTATGTAGAAAGGATATTTTTCACAGAAGTGTGATTATCGTAAATTGCATTTTAAATGTATTGGAAAACCTTATAATTGTGTTAATGAAACCTCCCACCAGGTTGCAAAGGCATCTCAAGAAATTGCAGCTGATTCGGGAGAACAGGCAAAGGAAGTTAATAATAATTTTAAAATTTGCAATCAGTTGGCGGACAAGATTGAAGTTGCAGAGGATAAAATTAGTGAAACTGTTGCCAGTATGAGTAGTCTAAAACAAAATAATAATTCAGGAGTAAAGTCTATAGGTGAACTTTCGGATAAATTCAAGGAAAATAAAGAGGCCACGGAGGATGTGGCACTGCAAATAAATAAACTGTCTGAAAAATCCAATTCTATAAGAAAAATAATAGAATCAATTAATAGCATTGCAGAGCAGACCAATCTGCTTGCCTTAAATGCTGCCATAGAAGCTGCCAGGGCGGGAATGGAAAATAACAAAGTTATTGTAAATGAGTCCCACGAAAGATTGGGTGCCACAGTAAAATCTTTTGATAATATCATTTTATCATCGATAACGTAATTTTATGATGACAATAAAGATGGTACTTTTGAAAAGTATGACATGACAAAAGAGGATAGAAGTATCTATTTGACGGAGAACAGAGATGATGAATATGAATATTATTTTACTCCAATTCTTGATGGAAAAGATTTATGGCAGGATCCATATTTGGATTCGGATTTAAATATGAATATGATATCTTATGCAATACCTATCAAAAATGAGGAAAAAACGATAGGAATGGTAGGTATTGATATGACCTTTGAAGATACAGAGAGCCTTGTAAAAAAATTAAAAGTTTTTAATTCAGGCTATAGCTTTTTATTAAGCCAGCAGCATAATCTTATCGCATTTCCAGAGTTTATGAAAACAGGGGAGGATAAGCAGTCAGAAGAAAGTGAATCAATTACTAATTTTGCTTCAATGGACAATGGTGTGTATAAGGATGTTATTAAGGATATAGATAAAAACACTTCTGGGGTTGCAGAATTTACAAAACTAGGGATAAATTATTTGCTGGCCTATTCACATCTGGAAAACGGCCAAATTTTATGTATTGCCGTACCCAAAAATGAAATCTTTAAAGAGATGGACAAAATGACCTTTTTTATCATAATTGTTATACTTGTGTCGTTAGTGCTTGTTTTGTTCATAAGTAGAATTATTTCCAAAAACATATCGGCACCTTTGGAAAGCATGATTCATGACTTTAATTGTGCTTCTCAGGGTGATTTAACGGTTGAAGGTAAGTTTTTGACGAAGGATGAAATTGCTAAAGTTACAAAGAGCTTTAATCAAATGATTTCAAATACAAGAGGATTGATTTATAAAGTCGTAAAGGCTGTAAATACGGTTTCTGAGAGTGCTGCTACACTATCCTTTGCAACTGAAACATCAAAAACTAATTCCAAGGAAATCTTGGATGTGGTACAGCAAATTTCCAGGGCATCTGAGGAAAATTCCTCTGAAGTTGAAAATGGAGTGGTTCAAATGCAGATTTTAGGGCAAAAAATTCACGAAGTTACTTCAGATATAGCTGCAATGAATGAAATCGCTCATGAAACAGAAGCGCTCAGCGAGAAGGGAAAATTAATTGTAGGAGAACTTATAAGAAAATCAAGAGAAAGGGCGGAAAAAGATAGTAATGTATCTCTCAGTATGGATGAAGTTAGAAAAACAAGTAAAGCTATTACGAATATAACTCAATCAATCATGGATATAACACAAAAGACTAATCTGCTTTCATTGAATGCAATGATTGAAAGTGCAAGAGCTGGAGAAGCAGGTCGGGGATTTGCAGTTGTTGCTGAAGAAATTTCGAAGCTTGCAAATATGACAAAGGATCTGTCCAATACCATCAATGAACTTATAAAGGAAATTCAGTATAATTCAGATAGAACTTCAATCTTGATGCAGGAAGCAGAAAAGATTTCGATAGAACAGAAACAAGCAGTCGATGACACAAATAGCTTATTTACAAACATATCTGAATTAATAAATAAATTATATGACAAGATTTCCAATACGACGAGTAGTAGTATGGAAATGGATTTAAAAAAGAATGAAATTGTTGCAATGACTGAAAATTTGTCTGCAATCTCCGAGCAGACAGCCGCAAGTATTCAAAATACGATAGTAAATATAGAAGGACAAACTATGGCAGCGGAAAAAATTGCAGTTCAGGCTAGTATACTGAAGGAAATAATTGCTTCACTACAAATCTCCTTAGATACATTTAAGATTAAATAAAGGTTTTAAGAAGCAGAAATGGATACTCAACTTGGATATGATAAATACAATGTAACTGAAAAACAGACAACTAACAGTAGAAATGGTTGCTAAAAAAACTATAAAATCTGAGTTTGGTCCTGTTAGCAATGTACCCCGGGGACTCTGTCCCCGGATCCCTGAGGTTTATCACATATTAAAATTATTTGTCTAAAAAGAGAGAATACACATAATTATTTTCACGCCTTACCCTCTTTTTGTCTTTCAAGTAAATTAATACGTTGAAATTCTGCAATAGCATTTATCATTGTAATCATTGACTTCCCAATATCGGTTGATGTATCCGTATTCTCTTTATAACTTACTAAATGTATTCCTTCTTTTATATTTTTTCAGTTAGGTTACGCAATATATTAGGGATATATGGCACAATTTTACTCTTGCCAGCAATTAACGTTGACGTTAATGTAAATGGAATGTTATTCTATTATAGAATTAATGACTTTGGAGGGCTTTTATGGATTGGTTAAAAATAGATCAGGTTTCAAAAGAAAGTGGTTTGACTAAGCGGACAATTAGGTATTATGAGCAAATTGGTATTTTACCACCACCTATGCGTAGTGAAGGAGGGATTAGATGCTACACTCAGGAACATATTGACTTATTGGTAAAGATTAAAAATGCTAAAGAGGCTTTGGGATTTTCTCTTCAAGAGCTGCAATATTTCATATCACTTGGCAGTGCAATGGAAGCCAATAAAATAGATTACAAACAATCATTTGAACCAGCTAAGCAAAAAGAAAAATTGATTGAGATTATAAATAATATAGATCAAAAGCTTATACTCATTGAAAAAAAGATTGATAAAATTGAAAATGTACGTAAGGAGTTACTGGATTTAAAAAAACGAGCTCAAACAGTTGTTGAAAAAATGAATATGGAGAACTTTGAAGGGTGAGAAAGCATTAGTCACTCATTGAAAGTAGATAATTTAATGCTGGAAAAATAAAGATTCCAATGATAATAGGAGGGTATTATAAATGAGTATTGATAAAGCGTTCTATCATAATGTCATGAAGAATATGTTTGCTGACCCCTGTGAAGTAAAGTATTGGGATGGAGAAGTAAAAAAGTATGGTGATGGAGAAGCTCGTTTCAAGATTCACTTCTATGAGTCTATTGCAAAATCAGAGATTATAAGTGATCCGTCTCTTGCATTTGGTGAAGGATATATGCATAACAAAATTGACATTGAGGGAAGTGTACAAAAAGTTATTGAATCCATCTATAATAATTATAGCAGCTTTCTCCATGACAAAAAACCTTATGTTAAATTGGCAAAAATACTATCCAATACCATTCGTAAAAGCCAGGATGATGTCCAGTTTCATTATGATATAGGTAATGATTTTTATCGTTTATGGTTGGATGATAGTATGACTTATTCTTGTGCATATTTTGAATCGCCGGAAGACAGCTTGTTTCAGGCTCAAAAGAACAAAGTGGATCATATTTTACGTAAACTCAATTTGCACCCTGGTCAAACGCTGCTGGACATCGGCTGCGGGTGGGGAGAACTTATTCTTACAGCTGCTAAAACCTATCAGGTTAAAGCCTTGGGAATTACACTTAGTAAAGAGCAATACTCCCGGGTTTTGGAAAGAATTAAAGAAGAGGAATTACAGAACCTGGTAGAGGTCCAGCTCATTGACTTTAGGGAATTGAGGAATAGGACTTTTGACAGAGTAGTGAGCGTGGGAATGATTGAACACGTAGGTAAAGAAAATCTTCCAGGGTACTTTTCTGCTGTTAAATCACTTCTGAATGAGGGTGGGGTTTCTCTCCTGCATTGTATTACTGGTTATGATGGAGCGGGAACAAATACTTGGATTAATAAGTACATATTTCCAGGCGGATACATACCTGCAGTTCAAGAGCTTGTTTCCATAATAGTTATGAATAAGTTTTATCTTATAGATTTTGAGAGCCTGCGTGAACATTATACTAAAACTTTAGAACATTGGGCTCGAAATTTCGAGGAGGCTCTTCCAGATATCAGGAAAATAAAAGATGAAACTTTTATTCGCATGTGGCGCCTTTATTTAAACTCCTGTGCGGCATCATTTCATTGTGGCAACATCGATATTCATCAGTTCCTATTTACTAAAGGTGTAAATAATAATTGGCCACTGACTCGTAATTATATATATGAATGAAAATGAACTAAATACTTGCAGTCCAAATCTTAACAAGATCACATAGGATATATTAAATACAAATAGTTTAAATGTGGAGGAGGGGAATTTTATGTGTGCTGTAGTAAAAAAAATAATATCCAGAAAAGAATTAACTACACAAAAAATAATATGCAAAAATGCTACTTTACCAAGTGAAGAGTATGTACTTTTAAAGGGTGTGGTGTATAGTCCACAGAGAAGGCCACTGCCACATGCAGCTATTGATATAATCCAAATCGACAGTAATGTAACACCACAAGTTAAAAAAAACATAGGAGTAACTTTTACATTAGAGGATGGTTCTTATGGTGTACCACTTTTATGGAAAAAAGGTTATGCTTATGAATTAACTGCATATTCTCCAGCATAAGAATTGTAACTAATTTCACAGGTTATATATATTATATAATGGAGTAAATAATACTCAAAATGTAGATTAAAAGGGGAGAATGCCATGGCTAATTACAGACCAAAAGCAGTTACCGTTGCAGCATCTCTTGCAGATTCAGGAACATCATATACTAAAGATATCAGCACAAGTACCTGGGGCATGTTTTTATTAAGAGGAACGGCCTTAAGTCCCACTGGAGCTGCTATGCAAAGTGGTGCTGTCCAAGTTTGGGAGAGTACTGCTCCAACAACTGAAGAAGCACAACACACTACTTTTACAGATGCAGTAGGAAGATATGGCGTAACTTGTAAGGCTAATGTTGCCCTAGTAATTAAGTTCTTTGGAGTTTAATAATTAGATTTTTGATAATATTATCAAATTATACAATATAATTTAAAATACAGCTGTCCCAAAATAACTTTAAAGTTTATTTTTGGACAGCTTTTCTATTATATTATCGGTAACAAACGATACAGCTTTTAATATTATAAAATTAAAGGAAAAAATATTCTAAAGAGATAATATAGGGAGATAATATGCAAAAGATTGAAACGTTGGATGGTTATCATGTTTATTATGTAAAAAACGGAAAAAAATATTATTATTTAGCAGATAAAAATAATTACAAAAAAGATATTAAGGAGTTATTGAAAACTATAGAGGATATTAAGTTTGATTCGTTAATTATTATTTTTGGTGTTGATACAGGTGAATATTTAAATGCTTTATATAATGTATTGTGTGAAAAAAACAGAATATTAATTTTTGAACCCAATAAGGAAATTTTTAATGAAGGCCAGAATAATATAGATAATGATAATGTAAGATTAGTTTTTTATGATGAAAATTCTGTAAGAACCAAATTGTATAGTGTGATAAATAATACAAATTTTAATAACCTATATGTTCATGCCTTCGGAAATTATTCCCGTGTATATAGAGAAGAATATGAAATATTTATGGAAAATTTGGATTGTGTTTATTATACGGCATGTTCTTCTATAAGTATTGCAAACAGATTTAGCCAAATATATATTAAAAATTTAATAGGTAATCTAAAATCATTAAAAAGTGCAACGCCGGTTAATTTATATGAAAATATAAATAGAGGTATTCCAGCAATAATAGTATCCGCAGGGCCCTCTTTAGATAAAAATTTAGCAGATATGGTGAAGTATAAAAGTAAATTAGATAAATATTTTATAATAGCAGGAAATAGAACACTTAGGGCAATGCTTAAAAATGGAATAAGACCGGATATGGTGGTATCAATAGATCCTGTAAATGACAATTATGATATGATGAAGGACTATTTAGAGGAAGATATACCGCTGGTATTTTATGAATACAGTAATAGATATTTAATAAGGGATTATAAGGGAGAAAAAATATATGTATCTACATTATTGTCGAAGACAATACCTAAGCTATGTGGACTTAAAGGAGTGTATTTAGGAGGTTCGGTAGCTCACACCTGTGTAGATATTGCAAACATTATGGGATGTTCCCCCTTAATATTGGCAGGACAAGATTTTGCTTTTACCTATGGCAAGCATCATTCGGAGTCAGCTGTTTTTGATAGTGATAAAAAAAATAACTATAATACTGATTTAAATGTAAGGGATGTGTTTGGTAAGAGAATAAAGACCAATGTAACACTTGATCACTTTAGAGCAAAAATAGAAGAGTATATAAAATTTTATAGTGAAGTCAACAATGTAGAATTTATCAATGTATCTTACGGGGCGGAAATTAAAGGTGCACCTCACAGGGAATTATGTGAGGTATTTAAAATATATAATACGGATAGTAGAAAAAAAAATTGCATTATAGATAGAACAATTGAAATAGATGCAGAAGGTATAGCTTATGATATATTGAATTATGTAAAAAGATGTACAGCTGCGGCAGAAGAAGGAGAAGAGTTATGTAAAGATTTACTGTCCAGTGAATCTGATAAATCTTTAATGGATATGGATGAAGATGATGAAGAACTTAAAAAGTTTATATATGTCATGGGAATAGTAAATGGGTTTGAATCATCAGCGGGGAGACTTTATCTAGGTGGATATTTTAATAAATTTTTATTTGATATAAAAGAAGAAACTTTTAATATGTATGCTAAAGATTATGATTCTCTGACTTCAAACTTAAGATATCAAAGTAAATGTTTTTTAGCTTATTTTCATAAAATGAAAGATTTCTTGAGAGAAGTTGAGTCTTTAATGTTAGACACACTAGAGGAGTTTTATTAAGACATTTCTAATAGTTAACTTGCAATAATGTATATTATGGAGGAATATAATGGAAAAGATAATAAATGGCAAAGTTTATAAACAAGTAAAAATAAGCAAGATGGTGATTAATGGCAAGGAGAAAAAGGGATCAATAATATCATCGGAGGATACGGATGCAGGCAAGGATACAACAGTGACTATATTTACAGAAGATATGGATCAAAAGAATAATGGCTAATGGTAAAAATACTATAGAATTATGTGAAAAAAGATCCATACTAATAAATACTGATAATTTAAACCACTGCAGTAAATATAATTTGAATGTAATTTTAAAATGTCATAAAAGAGTTATTGTTAATGGTACCGTATATAATTCAAATAAAATACCAAGTATTGGCGCTGCAATAGAAGTAATTCAAGTCAATTGTGACAGTAATGTTAAAAAAATAATAGGTTATGCATACACTAATAATAGAGGAGAATATTTATTTTGTGTGGAAGTTTTATCGGATATATTTTACGAAATGAATATATATTCTCCTTTAAATATGTAGTGAGTAGTGAATGGGAGGGTAAAATTTTGAAATCATATGCGGAAATTATTATAACCCCACAGGAACTACGTTCATATGAAATATTAAATAAAAGAATTGTAATAGGAAAAAGTGAGGATATATTAATAGAGGGAAAGGTCTTGGATTCAAATTATAATCCAGTAGAGGGAGCAGTTATTGGCATTAAAAGTATAAATTACAATTATAGACCTCCTAAAGAAACAGAAATTGGATATGCAATTACCAATAATTCTGGAGCATATGCCATAAATATTGAAAAAATTCATAATGTTAACTATGAGTTATATATATATGAACCAATAATTGAACCCTTATGTTCAGAAGAAACAACAAGTTAAATGGAAGGAATGCTGAAATGAAAAGTTGTAATAGGGTATTGGTAAAAGGGAAAGTATGTTATAGAAATGGAAATCCAGTTAAAGATGCAATAGTGCTATTGGAAGCATTCCTTCCACATACAGATTATAGAAAGTTTTGTGGATATACACTTACAAATTGTAATGGAGAGTTTTGCTGCTTAATTTACAATAAAAGATATTATTATAGATTAAAAGTTTTTAACAATGAATGTAGTGATCCAGGCAATGTAAATTGCAGTATACACTTAGAATAACATATCAAGTAATAATATAGGAGGCAATTCATGAATAAGGTTCTGGCAACAGGGGCGGATGGGTTTATAGGCAGCCACCTGGTAGAAAAACTTTTAAATTCAGGATATAGTGTTAAGGCTTTTGTACATTATAATTCATTCAATTCATGGGGATGGTTAGATACATTACCAAAACATATGCTAAAGGAAATAGAAATATTTAGTGGTGATATAAGAGACCAAAATGGAGTAAGAGAAGCTTTGAAAAATGTAGATGATGTGTACCACCTTGCAGCACTAATAGCCATTCCCTTTAGTTATTACTCACCAGATTCTTATGTGGACACCAATATAAAGGGCACATTAAATGTACTTCAAGCAGCTAAAGAATTAAATACAAAGAGAATTATCATAACTTCCACTTCAGAGGTTTATGGCAGTGCTAAATTTGTGCCAATAACTGAAGAGCATCCCTGCCAGGCACAATCACCATATTCAGCTACCAAGATAGCAGCAGATAAATTAGCAGAATCTTTCTATAGAAGCTTTTCCTTACCTATAACAATAGTAAGACCTTTTAATACCTATGGTCCCAGACAATCAGCAAGAGCTATAATACCCACAATAATAACTCAATTGTTCTCACAAAAAGGGCAAATAAAACTAGGTTCACTAAGTGCAACAAGAGATTTTAATTATGTAAAAGATACTGCAGATGGCTTTGTTGAAATTGCTAAAAGTGACAAAACAGTGGGGGAAGTAGTAAATATAGCCTCCCAAAGAGAAATATCTATAAAGAATCTTGCGGCAGAACTTATAAAGCAGTTAAATCCAAAAGCTAAAATTATATGTGAAACAGAAAGAATTAGACCTGAAAAAAGTGAGGTAAGTAGATTATTAGGCTCAAATGAAAAGATAAAAAGGTTAACAGAATGGGTTCCAAAATTTACTTTTGAAGAAGGTATCAAAGAAACCATTGAGTGGTTTAAGGTAGGGAAAAATTTAGAAAAATATAAAACGGATATATATAATATTTAATTGGATTAGAAAAGTTTTTTTATTATGTTTTAAATTAAATAATCAGGAGGAAAGTTTATGGAAAAAATAATATTAATTGGTGGAGGGGGACACTGTAGAAGTATTATTGATTCTATAAATGGATTAAAGAATTTTCAGATTGTGGGAATTGTTGATAAAAAGCATACGAAGCATAGTGGATTAGATATAGATAGAGTGTGGTGTGATGAAGAGCTTGATTCATTATATAAATCCGGCATAAAAAATGCATTTATTGGAATTGGTTCTATTGCATATCCTGAAGTTAGAATAAAATTTTATAATTTATTGAAGAGCATAGGATATAATTTTCCCATTATAATTGATAAAACAGCTGTAGTGTCATGTAGTGCAAAAATTGAAGAAGGTGTATTTATAGGAAAAGGAGCAATTGTCAATGCTAATTCCTTAATAAAAAAGCAGTGCATTATAAATTCAGGTGCTATAGTGGAACATGATTGTGAAATAAATGAATTTGTTCATTTAGCACCTGGAGTAGCATTAAGTGGAGGAGTTTCAATTGGACAAGGAACACATGTGGGAACTAATGCTACAATTATTCAAAATATTAATGTGGGAAAGAATGTACTTATAGGGGCGGGTTCTGTTATTGTTAAAAATGTTAAAGATGGAATTAAGGTTTATGGCAATCCAGGTCGGGAGGTAGAATGTCATGAGTAATATTTTTATAATTGCCGAAGCTGGAGTTAACCACAATGGGGATTTAAATACAGCAAAAAAAATGATTGATAAAGCAGTAATTGCAGGAGTGGATGCAGTAAAATTTCAAACTTTTAAAGCATGTAATCTAGTAACAAGAGATGCAAAACAGGCTAATTATCAAATTAATAATTTGGGTGAAGAAACTTCCCAATTACAAATGTTAGAAAAGTTGGAGTTAAGTTATAAACAATATATAGAATTAAAGAATTATTGTGATATGAAAAAAATAATGTTTTTATCATCGCCGTTTGATTTAGAGAGTATTGATTTTTTAAATAGTATTGGAATGTCAATTTTTAAAATACCTTCCAGTGAAATAGATAATGTTCCATACCTGATAAAGATAGCAAAGTTAAAAAAGAAGGTTATACTGTCAACGGGTATGAGTAATTTATCAGATATAGAATTTTCACTAAACATTTTAAGAGAAAATGGCACAAAAGATATTGTTGTACTCCACTGCAATACCGATTACCCAACTAAAATGGAAGAAGTAAACTTATTGGCTATGAAAACTATAGGAAATGCATTTAAAGTACCAGTTGGATATTCAGATCATACAGAAGGCATAGAGGTAGCTGTAGCAGCTGCGGCACTAGGTGCCAAAGTTATAGAAAAACATTTTACATTAGATAAAAATATGTATGGTCCAGATCATAAGGCCAGTTTGGAGCCGTTTGAACTGGATAATATGGTCAAAGCAGTGAGAAATATAGAAAGGGCCCTTGGAGATGGGATAAAAATTCAAACCCCTTCAGAAAAAATAAATAGAGCAGTGGCAAGGAAAAGTTTGGTAGCTAAAGTTTTCATAAAATCTGAAGAAACATTTACTGAAGAAAATGTATGCGTAAAGAGACCTGGAACAGGTATATCACCTAGAAATTGGAGTTATGTTATTGGCAAAAAGGCAAAAAGGGATTTTAAAAAAGATGAGCTTATAGATTTATAAGGTAAGGTAGGGAAATTTAGTGGAATTTAAATTTATAGATAAAAACGAGTATTTAAAAAGAATATCAGAATTTCAAAAGTTATTTAGGAGTTGTTTCAATAGAGAAATACCTGAAAAATTCTTGAAATGGAGATATATAGATAATCCTATGAAAAATATGCTGGTTAACACTGCACTTGAAAATAACAAGATAATAGCAAATTATTCTGTATCACCCTGTAAAATTTGTATTAATGGGAATATAGAAAAGGCCGCATTATCTATGACTACAATGACACACCCAAATTTTAGAGGAAAAGGATTATTTCCTAAATTAGCTAAGGGATTATATGAAAGAATGGAGGAGAGCGGTTACAAAGCAGTAATTGGATTTCCTAATAATAATTCTCACCTTATCTTTGTAAATAAATTAAATTGGAAGGACATATATGAAATTCCCACTATGAAATTAAATTTACTGAACATAAGTAATTTAAGCAATTATAAAAATTTTAATATTATTAATGATAAAAAATTTGCACTGGATTATTCAAGGCTTATCAATAACAATAATAACAAAATAAAAATATATAAGGATTTAGATTATTTAAAATGGAGATTTAGAGATAATCCAATTAATAGATATAATAACTATGTGATAGTTCAAGGACAAACCGTAGTTTCATCAATAATTACTAAAAAGTTTAATAATTGTGAAATTGATATAGTACAAATCAATTCATTAGATGATTGCTATACAAAGGAAATATTAGAATGGGTTATTGAAAAAGGAAAAAATAATAATTTTAAATATGCTAATATGTGGTGTCAATTGAATGATAATGTACATGAAATAGCTGAAATAATTGGATTTGTCAGCTGTGAACCTATCTCTTATTTTGGAGTTAAGGATTTTAAAGAGGAATCCATTGATTTAAGTGTTTATAATAATTGGAATATACAGATGGGAGATTCAGATGTTTATTAAGAAAATTTTAGCCTTTACCGGAATTAGGTCGGATTACGAGCTGATGAGCCTTTTATATAAAAAATTAAATGAAGCAAATGATTTTGAAATCAAGCTTGTAGTATCAGGTGCGCATTTATCAGAAACCTATGGATATACATTAAATAATATAGTGGAAGATGGAATACCGGTAATAGCCCAAATTGAAAATCTTATTGATTCCAATTCCAGGGCTTCTAGAATTAAATCACTATCTATATTATTACAGGATTGTATTCATACAGCAGCAGCATATAAACCGGATGTTATTCTATATGCTGGAGATAGGGAAGAAGTGGTTGTTGGAGGATTAATAGGCACATATCTTAGAATTCCAACCATACATTTTTTTGGTGGAGATCATGCTTTGGATGGGAATATTGACAATCTGGTAAGGCATGCAGTATCTAAATTGTCATCTCTTCATTTTGTCAGTAACGAAGAATCAAAACAAAGATTAATAAAAATTGGAGAAAATAAAAATAGAATATTTAATGTTGGAAGTCCAGCTTTAGATAAATTTATTTCCACTGAGTATATAGGCAAAAAAGAAATTGTTCATATCTTAGGTAAACCCCGTTGGAATAATTATGCAGTTATGATATTTCACCCCCTGGCAGGTGAAGAAGATAGAGCGGGTAAGTATTTTGAAGAAATTCTGGTTGCTTTGGAAAAAAAGTCTGTAAATGCATTTGTAAGTTACCCAAATGTAGACAGCGGAAACAAGAAGATTATAGAAGTAATAAAAAAATATTATAATAAAGAAGATTTTAAATTCTATAAAAATATCCCTAGAACCTTATTTGTAAATTTATTAAGGAATAGTATGTTTATGATTGGAAATTCCAGTGCTGGATTATATGAGGCACCAATATTAAAATTAGGTGCAGTTAATGTGGGAAATAGGCAAAAAGGAAGATTATGTGCAGAAAATATGATTTTTGTTCATCAAGGAGTGAGTAATATAGTAAAGGGGATAGAAACAGTTTTAACTGAAGAATTTAAACTTTTATTGGATAAAGTACAATCACCCTATGGCAGCGGAAATTCAGTTGAGAAAATTATAAGCTTAATGAGAAGCTTGGATTTAAAATCTTATATAGTTAAATTAGAGGATCCATTGATAATGGAGGGGGATAATGAGTAATGTATTGATTATAGCACCACATGCTGATGATGAAACTTTTGGTTGTGGAGGAACTATATTAAAGTATGTAAAAGAGGGTCACAGGATTTATTGGGTTATAGTAACTTCAATGACAGAGGAATTAGGATTTTCTAAAGAAAGAATAAATAGCAGAGAATTAGAAATCGAAAAAGCAGCTAATGAATATAAATTTGCGAAGATATTTAGATTGGGATTTCCTACTACAGAATTAGACAAAATACCTTTTAGGGATTTAGTGGATAAAATATCTAAATGTATTGTTGAAACAAAGTGTGAAATTTTGTACATCCCTAATTATGGAGATATACACAGCGATCATAGAATTGTTTCAAAAGCTTCCATGTGTTGTACCAAGTGGTTTAGGCATAATACAGTTAAAAAGGTATATGTTTATGAAACATTATCGGAAACTGAGTTTGGAATAAATAATTCTATAGATGGTTTTAAACCTAATGTATTTGTAAACATAGAAGGGTTTTTAGAGAAAAAGCTGAGTATTATGAATATATTTAAAAGTGAAATAGGAAAAGCACCTTTTCCAAGATCTGTGGATGTAGTAAAAGGGCTTTCTACATTTAGAGGAGGAGCTTCAGGTTATAAAAATGCTGAAGCATTTATGCTATTAAGAGAGAGAGTAGAATAGGAATGGGTTTCAGGCAGATATGAGAGGAAGATAATTATGATACCATTATCTGTACCAAATTTGAAGGGTAATGAAGAAAAATATGTGGTAGATGCCATAAGAAGTGAATGGATTTCTACATCAGGTAGTTATGTAAATAGATTTGAAAATGATATAAAAAAATACTTGAATGTAGATAATGCTGCTGCTTGTCAAAGCGGTACGGCAGCAATTCATTTAGCGTTAAAGCTCTCGGGAGTTTCTGTAAATTGTGAAGTTATAGTGCCGACGGTTACATTTATAGCTACAGTTAACCCTGTTAAATATTTAGGGGCAGAACCTGTATTTATGGATTGCGATGATAATTTAAATATGGATTGCAGCAAACTTGAAAAATTCTTTGAAAATGAATGCGTCATGACTGATAGCGGATTGAAAAATAAAAATACCGACAGATATATTAAAGCATTAATAGTAGTTCATGTTTTTGGAAATATGGCTGACGTTGAAAAAATAAAAGAGTTAACAGATAAATACAAAATAAAATTAATAGAAGATGCTGCTGAAGCCCTAGGAACTTATTATACTAATGGAAAATATAAAGGAAAGTTTGCAGGTACCATAGGTGATTTTGGAGCCTATTCATTTAATGGAAATAAAATAATAACAACTGGAGGAGGAGGAATTTTAATTGGAAAATCCTCTGAGGACATAAAAAAAGCTAAATATTTGTCAACTCAAGCTAAGGATGAGGAATTATATTATGTACATCATCATATAGGATACAATTACAGAATGACTAATTTGCAGGCAGCATTGGGAGTAGCACAACTTGAAGGATTAGAAGAATTTATTGAAATAAAAATTAAAAATTATAAATTGTATAAGTCAAGGATAAGTAATATAGAAGGATTAACACTTCTGGAATTTAATAATAATGCAAGAAACAATCACTGGTTTTATTCCTTATATATAAATAATAACGGCTTGGATAGAGATGAACTGTTAAAATACCTTTTAAAAAATCAAATCCAAACAAGACCTATTTGGAAACTGATACACACCCAAAGACCATATATAAACAATGAAGCATATAAAATTGAAAAAGCCATTAAATATTACAATAGGGTATTAAATATACCATGCAGTACCAACTTAAAAAGGGAAAACATAGAATATATCATAAGCATACTAGAAAAAGCTCAATAGGTTAGGGAGTGTTCTTATGAGTATTCAGGCTCTTTTTATAAATAAAAAAATATCAATACGACAGGCAATTGAAAAGTTAAATAAAACTGCAAAAAAAATTCTTATTGTAGTGGAAAATAATAAATTGATAGGTGTAGTTACAGATGGAGATATAAGAAGATGGATTGTAAGAAGCGGAGATTTATCATCTTCAGTGGAAAATATAATGAACGTACATCCTATATATTTAAATATAAAAAATAGAAATAGAGCAAATAAATTGATGAAAAAGTATCGTATTGAAAGTATTCCACTGATAAATGAGTACCATGAAGTTATAGATATAATATTTTGGGATGATTTATATGATAATAAATTCAATTGTAATAATACCAGGGATATATCAGTTGTTATAATGGCTGGCGGAAAAGGTACAAGGCTCCATCCATATACAAAAATTATTCCAAAAGCACTTATTCCAATTGGAGAGATACCTATAATAGAGAGGATAATAAACAGATTTCTAGAGTTTAAATTTGAAAATTTTTATATTACTGTTAATTATAAAAAAGAAATAATAAAAGCATATTTTAGTAAAAAATTATCATATAAAATATCATTTTTAGAGGAAAAAAAACCTCTTGGTACTGCTGGAGGATTGAGTTTAGTGGGTAACAGCATAGGCAATACTTTTTTTGTAAGCAATTGTGACATATTGGTTAATGCTAATTATTCTAAAATTTTAGAATATCATAAAGAGCATAATAACAAGGTAACAGTAGTAACAGCTTTAAAGAATTATATAATTCCATATGGAATTTTGAATTTAAATCAAAAAGGAGATATAGCCTCAATTGACGAAAAACCCAATTATGAATTTTTAATTAATACAGGCATGTATGTATTGGAAGTAGATGTATTAAGGTATATTTCTAAAGGCATCTATTTTAATATGACAGATTTAATAAATATCTGTTTGTCAAATGGTGAAAAAGTGGGTATATACCCTGTAACTGATAATGATTGGTTGGATATGGGGGAATTTAGAGAGATGAAAAGTATGATAGAAAAATTAAATATTTGATTTGAAAGTTTTTATAATTTAAGGAGATAGGCAATGTATATGGATAGAAGTTTTTTGGCTATAATACCTGCAAGAAGCGGATCCAAGGGCATAATTAATAAAAATATAAAGGAAATAAATAGTAAACCTTTAATGGCTTACACTATAGATGCATGTATAAAATCTAAAATTTTTGACGATATAATTGTATCTACTGATTCTAAAAAATATGCACAAATAGCAGAAAGTTATGGGGCTTCAGTTCCATTTTTAAGGCCTGATGAATTATCTACGGATACTGCATCAAATCATGATGTTATTTTACATGTATTAAATGAAATAAAAAAAACTGGAGGTTCATACGATTATACTGTTCTGCTGCAGCCTACCTCACCTCTTAGGAATGAAAATCACATATTAGAAAGTATAGACAAGTTATTGAGTTATAATGGAAATTCAATAGTAAGTATATGTGAAGTAGATCACCCATCAAACATTAATATAGTTTTAGATTCAAATATGCGTTTGGATTTTCTTTTTGATGACAGCAAAAGAGTGAGAAGACAGGATATGAAAAAGGAATATAGAATAAATGGAGCTATTTATATATGTAAAACAGATTACTTTTTAAAATATAAGAGTTTTTATAGAGAAAAAAGTTATCCATATATAATGGATAAAATGTCATCTATAGATATAGATGATATTTATCAATTTGAATTTGTAAGGTTTATAATAAATAATGATTTTATGATGAATAGTTTTATTGATTAAAGTTGGAGGAGTAAATATGCATAACAACCAAAATTCAGTTAGTATAAACTATTATGTTAATGGTTTAAAACACAGTCATTGGGAAATCATTGAGGATAATTGCTTAGGTGATTTCATTGAAGATGATTCTTTGGATTGTTTTCATGAAAGATATTTAAATAATCATTGTTCACCTGTGTATCACAGAAACAATTATAACCTTAAATATGATTTCTGTAATATTTGTCCTCCAGGATTTGCTGGAGTAAATGGGGATGAATATTGCATGGCAGGATTAAGAGCTGTTTTAGGGTATTTAAAAAATGTTGGAGCAACAGATATCATAATTGAAACAATAGCCCCTGAACCAGCCGTAAACAATCAAAGTATAATCAGATTTTATCCTGATGCAAATAATATATATACAGCAGCATTAGTACAATTTTCAAATGGAGAAATTGTATCTATTTGTCAAATGGAGCTGATACAAAGCACTTTTTTAATTGGTAATTCTTATGATTTTAGGACTAGTACCCTAAAAGCTGCCTTAGATACAACTATTTCTGAGATCCCAAAGGGATATAAACAATGTTGTCAGGAACAATTAAGAATACTTTTTGCAAACAATATAGGAAATAGGGTTTTAAATATAGATACAAGTAGAAATAATGCAATTTCAGGTGAAGGTAACATAGTTAGGGCAACAGGTGCAAATACAGCAGTAATTAGTTTACCAGGGAATGATGGAGCTGCAGTGAATTTATGCTTTGTATCTTCCGTGAGTTTTTGAACTGCAAATGTCTTATCCCTTAAAAAAAGGTGGGGTGTTAGCTAATTGCTGTGTTTGGATAAAAGTTTTAAGAGAGGGGTTCTTTCAAAAAGGACTAAATAAATGTGTCCAGGAGCACAACCCCTCTATGTTTTTCAGTATGCAAAAAAATTGTTTTAGCCGTACCGGTAAGTATCGTGGTTTATTTAAATTTTATTCTTTTTAATATTTTCAAATTTTAAAGTAAATGACAAACAAAGGCCTACTAAAACTAATATTACTAAAACTAATGAGGCTGCTCCAAACCCGGTAGCCAAAGCAACTTCCTGTGAAGCTGAATTATTTAAGGATTTGAGTTGAGAAGCTGACATAATACTTATAAATACTGATGAACCAATTGCAGCTGATATTTGTTGAAGAGTATTTAGTATAGCTACACCATGTGGATAAGCTTTTTTTGGCAATTGATTAAGGGCTTTTGTTTGAGAAGGTGACATTGTACTACCTACTCCAATACATACTACTATATATATGGCTGTAATCTTTGCGAGAGATGTATCGATAGTTGAGCGTGATAAAATAAATAATGACACAAGAATTATAATAAATCCTACCGGTATTAAAACCTTTGCCCCCAATTTATCATAAATTTTTCCGCTTATAAGAGTTACAAATCCATTGGTAAGTGTTGCAGGAAGTAATACCATTGCAGACATGAAAGTTGTTGTCTTAAGTGCTCCTTGAAGAAACATAGGTAACATTACATTCATAGTAAATATTGTTATCATTGAAATCATGACAAGTGCTACACCAATTGAAAATAAAGGATATTTTAATGTGCGTATTTCTAACATTGGTTCTTTTAATAATAACTGACGTTTACAAAATAAGAACAATGAGATTATTCCAATAATAAATATTATACCAATCATCTTCATATTTCCACCACCACTAAAACTACTTAGGCCATATATGATTCCTCCAAATCCAATAGTTGACAGTATAATTGATATAACATCAATTTTTGGTTTTGTAAGAGTTGATACATTAACTAAATAAATGTATCCAAGTATCATAGATAGTATTATAAGCGGAATTAATGTTATAAATAATGCATGCCAACTAAAAAATTGTAATATAAGCCCTGAAATTGTTGGTCCAAGTGCTGGTCCAAGTTGAATTACACAGACACATATACCCATTGCTGAGCCCCGTTTTTCTGGTGGCGTTACAAGTAATATTGTATTCATCATAATAGGAATCATCATTCCAGTTGCTGAGGCTTGTAGTATTCTTGAAATAAGTAATATTGTAAAAGTTTTAGAACAAGCTGCACATATTGTTCCAATCAAAAGTATGGTCATAGCTCCTAAATACAGTTTTTTTGTTTCAAAGGATTGGGTTAAAAAAGCTGTAACTGGCACCATAATTGATACAACTATCATGTATGCAGTAACTAACCATTGTATTGTTCCTGCTGTAATATTCATTTCTTCCATAAGAATATTTAATGCAACATTTAATATAGTTTCATTAAATAGTGCTATAAATGCACTAAATGCCAATACTGCTAGAATTGCCCTTGTATTTATTCTTGTTTTAGATTTCGTTATTTCTTCCATTGGGTTTTCTCCTTCTTATTAGATTAGTCCATATATAGTTGACCTTCAAAAAAAAAAGCGAGTAGCGTTGACAACTGGACTTACGTTATCAAAACTACTCGTTGTATAGATATTATACAATAGTTATCAGAAATTTTGCAAATCATTTTTTCTTTTTATGAGCAGTCTACACAAGAGATACTATACCCATTTCTTTTACCACACTAGCTTATTATATGGCAGTAATTGTAAAATTAAATAAGTCATTATTTTATGCTATAACATTTTTGATAAAAAATAGAAAAAGATCGGATATTGACTATTTCAATATTTTTTGCTATTATTTTAAAAATAAGAAATTTTAATAATTTAAAGTTTTATAGGGTTCCGCAGTTTGAAATTGATAATTGGTCTGGTCCAAGATAAAACGCACAGTTTGCTGTGTTCACGGAAGGATAAAAGCCTGGGAGATATTTTATTATATCATCCATGGCTTTTTTATTTTGATTTTAGAGGAGGAATGAAATTATGAAATGGTTATTATTAATTGTAGCAGGGATTTTTGAAGTGTGTTGGGCTGTAGGCTTGAAGTATTCACAAGGATTTACAAAACTTGTACCCAGTATACTTACTATACTGGGAATGATAGCAAGCTTTTATTTTTTATCATTAGCTTTAAAAAATCTTCCACTAGGAACTGCATATGCAATCTGGACAGGAATTGGTACAGTTGGTACTGTAATTTTGGGAATAATATTATTCAAAGAACCTATTGAAATAATAAGGTTAATTTGTATTGGATTTATAGTAATAGGAATTATAGGATTAAAGCTTGTATCTCCTCGTTGAAGTATATAAAAAATCATGATAATATTGAAGTTAGATACATCTAACTTATTTTGCTGCTGTTATTCATTAAGGATAGGATATAAGTACAGTGATTTAAATCAGCAAAAGGAGGTACATAATATGGAAATAAAACTCAATGAGCTAGTAGAGCATTTTGTGCACAGTTGTTTTCGGGTACAGGGTGTGTATCATTATAAGATAGAGCCGGGTACGGCCAGATGGCAGAAATCAACACCCTTTCCCGGTTTTATCTTTCCCATGGGAGGAAAGGCACAGTTCCATTTTAATGATACGCCCTATCTGGCGGGTGTTGGAAATATAATTCACGGCGGTGCAAATATGAGCCTCCACAAGCGTGTAGTAGGAAATGGGAAATGGCAGTATATCTCTGTATTGTATGACATTCAGGACTCTAAACAGGAGAAGATTTGCTTGAGGGATGCACATTTCCAAATTAATATAGGGCAAAGCCCACGCCTAACAGAGCTGCTGTGGCGTTTGTGGAAGACTTTCAATGAACCGGGTGCACTGCCTGCGTTTCAGACAGAAACACTATTTCGCTGTACACTTGAGGAAGTCTTTATTTGCAGTCGCAATCAAACCAATAATAGTGCTCAGACTTTATTCCAGCAGGTATCAGCCTACATTCACGATCACTATATGGATATACTGACTGTGCGGGGATTGGCGGAGCAAAATGGAGTCAATGAAAACAGATTATTTTATGTTTTCAGCAAATATGCAGGCATGGGTCCAGGAGATTACATTATGGCATACAGGCTTAATCGAGGGAAGGAACTTTTGATCACCAGTAGTGCTCCTGTACGGGAAGTGGCAAAAAGCGTAGGCTACCCGGATGCACTGTATTTCAGCCGCAGTTTCAGGAAACGGTTCGGGATTTCCCCAAGTGGGTTGAGAGAAAAATTCAGGAATAATCCATATGTATTTCAGGATGGTTCCATTCCAATATAAAAAGTGTTTTGTTATACTGATTTTTACAGAGTTAATTAAGGTAAACTATAATTTTATTGGAGGAATGGATTGGGAGGATGTGCTAATGAAAAAAATTGCGATTTACGGGAAGGGTGGTATCGGAAAATCCACCACTGTATCTAATGTGTCATCAGCTATGGCAGCTATGGGGTTGACTGTTCTGCAAATTGGATGCGATCCCAAGGCCGATTCTACTCGCAACCTGACGGGAGGGAAAAATATTTCCACAGTACTAGATACCCTGCGGGAAAATGGTGACGCACAGCTTGACGATCTTGTGGTGAAAAGCAGTACTGGTGTGTTGTGTGTGGAATCCGGTGGACCAGTTCCCGGGGTGGGATGTGCTGGGCGTGGTATTATTACAGCCTTTGAAAAACTTGAGGAACTGGATGCCTATGAAATTTATAAACCGGATATAGTATTTTATGATGTGCTGGGTGATGTGGTTTGTGGTGGATTTGCCATGCCTATACGGGGTGGATATGCAGATGAGGTGTGCATAGTCACCTCTGGTGAGATGATGTCCCTCTATGCGGCTACCAATATATCCCGTGCAGTTAAGAGCTTTGGCAAGCGTGGCTATGCCTCATTGAGGGGGCTGATTCTCAATGATAAGAATATCAAGGGGGAAAATGAGTTGGTAGACAAGGTGGCAGCGGAGATTGAAGTGCCGGTGATTTATCGTCTGCCACGTGATCCGTTTGTACAGCAGGCCGAGGCACAGGGGAAAACCGTGGTGGAGACTTTTCCGGATTCTAGTATGGCAGTACATTACAAAGCACTTGCAAAACTACTGCTGGAGGAAGGAGAAGTGTTATGAATGAATTGAAACATTTAAAGCATCTGTCGGCGGTAAAATCTAACACCGGTATTAAATTTTTAACTCCTGCTGTTTCTCCTGGCAATCATTGCCCAATGCGTATTGCTTCCGTGATCGTAGAGGATATTAAAGGTCTTTCCTCTCTACTTGTGGGGATGCAGGAATATACCACTCATTCACGTCTTTTCAGTCCCAATCCGGAAGGTAAGCATGGGGAGCTGCACTGGCTGTATGTACTGGATGCACAGGAGGTAGTGTTTGGCTGCCGGAATAGTCTGATGGGTGCCCTCAGAAAGATGGATAAAGCGGGAGCAAAGGCGATCCTGATGATTGTCACCTGTGTACCTGAGTTAATTGGAGAGGACATTGAAGGGATTGTCCATGAAATACAGCCAGAATTATCTGCACAGGTAACTTTTGTGCTGCTGGGTCAGTTTAAAAATATCAGCTACCCTCCTGGTTCATGGAAAACAATGGAAGCCCTTGGGGTGTTAATGAAGGCAAAAAAAACAGAGCCGGCACGTATTAACATATTGGGACGTTCCCCGGAAGAAAAACATATACCTATGCCATCCCTACTACCGGAACTTGTGAAGCGCAGCTTCGCTCTTAGGTATCTTGCGCCAGGTGCTTCTTTAACAGATTTCCAAAGTGCACCAGATGCCGCATTGAATTTGGTGGTTTGTCCATTCATGCAGCCGCTTGCTGTGAAAATGGAACGGGAATTTAGTGTACCATATATTGCTCTGCACACTTTGTATGATGTGAAGAGAATCCACAGGACCTATGAGGGGATTGCGAAACATTTTGGTTTTTCTTGGGACAATGCATTTGAAGAAGAACGGCAGGAAGCCCTTACTTTACAAAATCAGGCAAAGGAAAGATTGGACGGACTTCGGTATGTATTTTGTCTTAGAATCGATATACCTATTCCAATGGCCATTTATCTTGCTAGGCTTGGCATGGAGCCACTGCTTTTGCATTTAGAGGAATATTATCCAGAGGATAGGAGCTATGCCAAAGAACTTGTTTCAATGGGCTATAATCCGTGGATCTGCCGAATGGTGAATGCTGAAGCAGATTTATTGGTTTTGGAAAAGCTGGCTCCGGATTTATGTTTTGGCTATTTGTCAGATATCAATAAAAACATTCCCTGTGTATTGGATATGTTTGATTTTTACGGGCAGGTAGGTTATGGTCGGACGAGTAACCTGTTAAGAAGAATTTTAGGCGTATTAGATGAAGTGCATCTTAGGGAAAGGGGGAATAAACATGGGCCTGCATCGATTTAAACCGCTTCCTTCAGGACGTATGGGTATTCTTTGGACACTTGCTACAATCCGTGATGCTGCTCTTGTGGAATTTGGTTGTATGGGGCATATGTTTTATAGTAATGTAACGCTAAAACGTGCAGGGGTACATGACGCCTGTAAGCTTTACTCCACACACATAGACGAAACAGATATAGTCTTTGGTGGTACAAGCAGGCTTAACCATACAATTGCTAATGTTGTAAAAAGTGATCATCCCCAGGTGATTTTTCTTTTGCCCTCATCTATTCCTGAGGTGATTGGAATGGATATTTCCGCTCTCTGTAAGGAATTGCAGCCAGAATATCCTGATGTACGTCTGCTGCCTTTTGGATACGGCGGGTTTAACATCACTCAGCATCGGGGTGTGCAGGAGGCACTTTTGCTGCTTGTCAAAACATTGCCGGTGGATGGGGAAAGAACTCCACAGCCTACTTTTAATATTATTGGTTCCTGTGCGGATCTATTCCGCTTTCAGGCTGATGCAAATGAAATCCTTCGTATAATGGAAGGTGCTTTCAGTATGAAACCGTTGTGTGTGATGACCTCAGATACATCTGTAGAACAAATCCAACGGATGGGTAATGCACATATCAACCTTGTTATACGGTGCGAAGGAATACCTGCTGCAGAACATCTAAAAAGGAGGTTTGATATACCCTATATTTTAAGGAGACCCTACGGTATTGAGGGAACTGTGCGGTGGCTTGAGGAAATTGCACAAATATCTGGACTGGCTGTGAATCAAGCTTTCCTCAAAGCAGAGAGAGAAATTGTCTGGAGTCGGCTTGCACCAGTAATGCCGTCCTTTCGGCATATAGTAAGATCACACCCGGATGAAGCTGTATTGTCATTGGGTGGACATGCAGATGTGGTAGGTGGCATATTATCTTTTGGATGCGGTGAGCTTTCTCTTTCCAAAGGAACTTGCTGGTGTGACTGTCCACATATGGGAGGTGAGGATATACCATATTTTTCAGAGGACGAGTGGATAAGAGCAGTTCAGGCACATAAGAAGGGATATCTTATGGCAAGCGGTGAAGTACTTAAGTGGGCGGGGCGCAATACGGAAATGCAAATTTCCAACCCCGATATAAAATGGCGTCTGCATCCTTATGAACCGCCCTTTATGGGTTTTCGTGGTGCTGTTCATCTGGCAAATCTGTGGATCAATGAAGATATTGAAGATTAATAAACTGATTAAACAAGTAATGTATGATTACCGCTAGGTGGTTTTTCTCAACTTATATTGTTGGTGAAAGGTCACCTTTTTTTAATTCCACAAGAAAACTTAAAAAACAACATAGTAACTATTTTTTAAATATGCTTTATAATAAAGGGAAGAAGGAGGTAAGAAATGAGAAAAAAGTTTTTCGTGATATTTTCAATTTTAATTTGTTTAATCGCTATAAGTTTTAAGCTTTTCACGCAAAAAAATGTATTTTACAGTAAAAATACAGCAAGAATTCAAACTAAAAATACAACTAGTGAAAAAAAGAATGAGACAATTGATGAAAAGTTAAATAAAAGAATAGTATTGATAAATTCAGACAAAGATAAAGACGGCATAAAGGATCAGAAAGATATAGTACTTGGAGCAAGAAAAGAAGCAGATAAAAAGGTAAAATATAAAGAAGGCTATTATGTAGGCGGATATCCTCCAGAGAATGAAGGAGTATGTACTGACTTGGTATGGAGAGCTTTTAGGGATGCAGGATATAATCTAAAAGATATGGTAGATGAAGATATAAGAAATTATCCTGGTGATTACGAAAGAATTGAGGGTCAGCCAGATCCCAATATAGATTTTAGAAGGGTGGATAATCTTTATGTTTATTTTAAAAAATATGCAGCTAGTGTTACTATTGAGCTGAAACCCAATGATATAGAGAATTTAAAAGAATGGCAGCCAGGGGATATCATAACTTTCGATCACAGTGAACATATAGCTGTAGTTTCTGATAAAAGGAGAGCAGATGGTATTCCATATATAATACATAATGTACCACCTTATGCTAGAGAAGGTGATGAAATTATGTATTGGATGCCTAGAATAACAGGTCATTTTAGATTCCCGAAATAATAACAGGATTGAGAATATGTATAATTGGGCTGAGATGATTTGCCATGATGAGTTTAATGTTAACCAGATTATTATATGTCTAAAGGAATTTATATTCCCATGTAATTTTCAAATAATGTATAATAGAGCAAAGAAAGAATAATACATACAAGGGGGCATTTAATTTGAAAAACCATCATGAACTTGAAAAACTATTGATGTCTATAGATGGGCGTGGGTATTCTGCTTATAAAGAAATAAAGGAAGCATATAATTTTGGAACATATCAACTTTTTGTTGACCATGTCCAGGCAGATCCATATGCTCCTCCATCTAAATCTCACATTGTAATTAATCGTGATATTACAGGCATTCCAGATGATCTGATTGATTCAAAAGATAAAATAACAGCTGTTTCGGATTTTCTAACGAGAGTCTTATGGAAGAATATCCAGCACTTAAATAAGGGTATCAGTGGAACAGGGGGTAGTGGACTTTTACTAATTGATCATTGTGGGCAAGAAATGCTTGAGAGGACAGCTGTTTTGATTAAAAATGACCGTATTGAAGTGAGATTTGAAGTTGGTTTGCCTGCCGCAGGAAGACGAGTTTTGGGTAAAGCTGCCAACCGTATCTTTCAGGAGATCCTTCCTAAAATAGTGGATAGGTCCTTGTTTTATAAAAATATTGATCAAAAAGCATTAAAAAATCAGGTGAATTTAATTTTGGATCAAATGTATATTCGAAAAGAATTAGAGAGAAGGGGTCTTGCTGCCTTTATTGGTAATGGCTCCATTTTGCCAAGGGAAAGCGGTATATCAGATAAGCCGTTGTTTAAAGGTCAAATTCCATTTGCAAGCCCGGAAAAATTTGAAATAGAAATTTTACTGCCTTATAATGGCAAAATTACAGGAATGGGAATACCACGGGGAATAACCTTAATTGTAGGCGGAGGTTATCATGGAAAATCTACATTGCTGAAGGCACTTGAACTTGGTGTATATAATCATATTCCCGGTGATGGCAGAGAATTTGTCATTACCTGGCAAGATGCAGTAAAAATTCGTGCTGAAGATGGACGCAATGTGGAAAAGGTTAATATTAGCACCTTTATCGGCAATTTGCCGGGAAATAAAGATACTTTTAAATTTTCCACGGAAAATGCCAGTGGAAGTACTTCTCAAGCAGCAAATGTTATGGAAGCTTTAGAAGTGGGAACCTCACTTTTATTGATTGACGAGGATACCTCTGCTACCAATTTTATGATACGGGATGGACGGATGCAAAAATTAGTTTCAAAAGATAAAGAACCCATAACACCTTTTATTGATAAGGTAAAATCATTATATGATGACAATGGGGTTTCAACTATATTGATAGTTGGAGGTTCAGGGGATTATTTTGATGTGGCACACCAAATTGTTATGATGGATGAATATGTGCCAAAGGATGTAACAAGTACTGCCAAAGAGATTGCAAATTCCCATGGATACATACGGGAACAAATCACAAATAGTAAATTTGGAGAAATTACACATAGAATACCTTTAAAGGCGGGATTTTTAGGAACAGGGAAAGAAGATCGCATTAAGCCTAGAGGGAAATATAAGATTTCATATGGAAGAGAAATTATTGATCTTTCTGCTTTGGAACAATTAGTAGATGACAGCCAAACCAATTGTATTGCTGTAATGATTGATTTTTTGAGAAAACATATGTTGGATGATAGGGCATCTGTTTTTCAAGCTGTCAATAGACTATATGAGCAGATAGAAAAGTTTGGATTAGATTCTATTTCACCCTATACAGGTCATCCAGGTAATCTGGCACTTCCTAGGAAACATGAATTCTGTGCCGCTTTGAACCGTTATAGAGGATTGAGGGTAAAGATGTCTGAGTAATAAAAAATTAGTTTTAAAAATAAATGAAAGGTAGAGAAGATAATGAATACACTTTTTACACCACGTAAAATTAGAAATCTAGAAATAAAAAATAGAATTGTACTACCTCCTATGGTTTGTTTTAATTTTGCAGATAAGAATGGTTTTGTATCAAAGAAAAATATATACCACTATGAAAGAATAGCTAAAAGTGGTACGGGTCTGATAATTGTGGAAGCAGCAGCAGTTTCCGAAAGTGGAAAGATATTTCCAGATCAGCTGGGAATTTGGTGTGATGATTATATAGAGGGGTTGGGTAAAATAGCGCACATTTGTCATACATATAATGCAAAAGTTATTCTCCAGCTTCATCATGCAGGACTTAAAACCTCCAAGCCTGTTAATAAAGATACTATTACATCTTCTGATTATATTCATAGGAATATATCTGCCAGGGCTATGACAAAGCATGAACTTCATTCAATTCAACAGGATTTTGTAAACGCTGCCCTTAGAGCCGAGAAAGCTGGTTTTGATGGAGTTGAATTTCACGGAGCCCACTCCTATCTTATGACACAGTTCTTTTCAACTAAAATAAATAAGCGAGTGGACGAGTATGGCGGAAGCTTAGATAATAGATTGAGATTTACAATGGAGATTCTTCAAGGAGTTAAACAAAAGGTTGGTGCTTCTTTTGTAGTTGGAATTAGGATGGGATGTAATGAGAGCGATTTGGAAACCAGCATTAATATGGCAAAAAAATTTGAAGCTTCAGGTATGGACTATATTCATGTTTCTACGGGATATGATAATACACCAATTAAAGAAGAAGTACCAAAAGATTTTCCCTGTAATTGGATTGTATATGGCGCAGCTAAAATAAAAGAACAGGTAAATATACCTGTAATTGCAGTAAATTCAATTAAGACAAAAGAGCAGGCCAATTATTTAATTGATAATAATTTGGCGGATTTTGTTGCCATAGGTAGAGCGCAGCTTGCAGATTATGATTTTACAAGTCATATAAGAGAAGGAAAGAGTATTATTAAATGCTTAGGATGTAAGCCCTGTAGGTGGTTCACAAATGGAGATAATTGTCCAAGAAAATTTTAATTTTTTAAATAAATCGGGTAAGTATTTTTAAATTAGATATACTATAAAGAGTAATTTATAAACAGAAGGTGAATTTTAATGAAGCTTAAAAGTAAACCATTATTTAAAATAAATGAAATTCAAATTTTAATACTAGGGTTTTTGTTAATAATTATTGTAGGTGCCATTTTACTATGGCTTCCCATATCTTCTGAAAATCATACATACACCAATTTTATAGATTCATTATTTGTAGCTACATCTGCAACCTGTGTAACAGGGCTTATAACAGTGGATACAGGAACTCATTGGAACTATTTTGGGAAAACGGTAATTTTGGCTTTAATCCAGATTGGTGGTCTTGGATTTATGGCGTTTTCCACTCTTATTGCATTGATTTTAGGAAGAAAAATTACATTAAAAGAAAGACTGTTAATTCACGAGTCACTTAATTCTTTTAATATACAGGGGCTTGTAAAAATGTCAAAGTACATATTATTGTTTACTTTTTTAGTAGAAACTGTGGGAGCAGTTGTTTTGTCTTCTCAGTTCATTCCTCAGTTTGGAGTTTATAGAGGACTTTTTTATTCGATTTTTCACTCTGTGTCTGCATTCTGTAATGCTGGCATAGACTTAATTGGAGAGGGTAGAAGTTTAATGCCTTATTATAATAATTTTACAATAATATTTACTATAAGTGTATTGATTATCATTGGAGGATTGGGATTTTATGTATGGCAGGAAATATATAATTTAAGTTTTAAGTATACAAAGAGACTTTCTCTTAATTCAAAGGTTTGTATAACAATGGCTGTTGTACTTTTAGCCTCTGGAACCATATTGTTTTTTTTATTTGAATTTAATAATCCAGCTACTATGAAATATATGACATCAGGAGATAAGCTGTTATCTTCATTTTTTGCTTCAGTTTCTGTGAGGACTGCAGGATTTAATTCAATTTCTATTTCTGACATGAATGAGAGCAGTAAATTTTTAACTATTGTATTTATGTTTATAGGTGGGGCTCCGGGTTCTACAGCAGGAGGGATAAAGACAACCACTGCAGCCCTAATTATAATGACAGCTGTATCTGTAATAAAAGGCAGACAGGAAACTGAAATTTATAAAAGAACCATAAAAAAAGATTTGGTATACAAAGCTATTGTTATATTCATAGTTTATATAATTTTGATTTTTATATCTGCTTTGATATTAGGTGTAACGGAAAAGGATGAATCCTTGGAAACTATAATTTTTGAGTGTATATCGGCTATAGGAACTTCAGGATTGAGCTTTGGAACTACACCTGATTTGAGCATTATAGGAAAAATAGTTATAATTATAAGCATGTTTTTTGGAAGATTAGGAGGTCTCACTATAATATTATCCATGATAAATAGGAAAATTCCTAAATCTATAAAATATCCCGAAGATAAAATATTAATTGGATAAAATTTAAAAAACGGAGATGATCTTATGAAAAAAAAACAGTATTTAGTAGTAGGCTTGGGGAGGTTTGGAAAATCGATAGCTAGAACTCTTTATGAACTTGGAAATGATGTACTTGCAGTGGATTCAAGAGAAGACAATGTTCAGGATATAACTCCTTATGTGACACAGGCAGTTGAGGCAGATGCCACAGAGGAGGAAAATCTTAAGGCACTTGGGGTGAATAATTTTGATGTAGCTATAATAGGAATAGGCGCCGACATTCAAAGCAGTGTTATAGTTACCTTGTTGTTAAAGGAAATGGGTATGAAATTTGTACTTGCCAAGGCCAATACAGATTTACATGCAAAGATTTTATATAAAATAGGAGCTGATAAAGTTGTTTTTCCTGAAAAAGATACAGCTGTTAGAATTGCTCATAATCTGGTATCAAATAATATGCTTGATTTTATAGCATTATCCCCTGAATATAGAGCAGCGGAAATACTATGTATAAAAAAATGGATTGGGAAAAATTTAGAGCAATTGAATATAAGGTCTAAGTATGGAATAAATATTATAATGATAAAAAGAGGAGATGATGTAAATGTATTACCTACTTCGGATTTTGTATTTTTGGAAGGGGATATAATTGTAGCTATAGGGGGACAAAAAGAAATTGAAAAATTGGAAAATAGCATTTGATATTATATAGTTATTATTTTAATAATGCCATTCCTATATTGATTTTTTAAATAAACAATGCTAAATGCTAATAATTTGCATTTAATTTAATATATATTATAATATTAAGTAAATTTATCCGAATAAGGAGGCATGTGTTTATGAAAACCAGAGTTGATATTTTTTCAGGATTTTTAGGAGCCGGGAAGACCACTCTTATCAAAAAGCTGATTTTTGAAAAAGTATATACAGAAAATGTAGCTATAATAGAAAATGAATTTGGAAAAGTGCCAATAGACGGAAGTTTTTTGAAGAAAACAAATATAGAAATAAAAGAAATAAATGCAGGGTGTATATGTTGTACTATTGCAGGGGATTTTAAAAAAGCTATAGAGGAGGTATGCAGTAAATATAAGCCTCACAGTATTATAATAGAACCTTCTGGGGTTGGCAAGCTTTCAGAAATATTGAAGGTTATAAGTAGTAGGGAGCTTAAAAGAATAGTAAATTTGAATCTGGTTATAACCTTGATAGATGTAACAAAATTCAATGCCTATATAATAAATTTTGGAGATTTTTATAAGGATCAGATTAAAAGTGCTAAGTGTATTGTTTTAACTAGAACAGAAAATCAAAGCAGTGAAAAGATTCAATCAGTGATAGAACAAATTAAAAGGATTAATAGTGATTGTAGTATTGTTGCTACCCCTATTGAACAGCTAAAGGGAGATAAAATTGTTAAAGCTGCCAAGGAAGATTTTAAGGCTGAACTTCTAAAGCAGGCAGTAAGACTTGAAAGAACAAAATTAAATGTAATTGGTACAAAAGTTTCAAATAAAGACCCAAATAATGTAGATGAAGTTTTTGATAGCTATGGAATTGAAACTTCAGTTATATACAACAAAAACAAGTTGTTGAATAATTTAAATAAGCTGAGGGATGAAAAACTTACTGGAATGGTGCTCAGAGCGAAGGGGATAGTTCAGGTTGAAAATAAAAACTGGATAGAGTTTGATTATGTCCCAAATGAATTAAATATAAGGGAAACTACATCTGATTTTACTGGAAGAGTATGTGTAATAGGCTGCAAAATAAATAAGGATTATATAAATAAGCTATTCACTGCTTAATATGGGGTATAATAGATGATAAAAAAAATTGATGTAGAAATAGTTACAGGGTTTTTAGGGGCTGGGAAAACTACTTTTATAAATGTTCTCCTGGGTAATACTTTAGCCCGTGGCCAGCGGGTGCTTATATTTCAAAATGAGATTGGAGAGAAAAGCATTGAAGATAAATATATAAGCAGTGGACAAGTTGCTGTAGAAGATGTAATTTCAATGGATATAATTAAAAGTTATAAGCCCCATAGGATTATTATTGAACATAATGGAGCAACTTTACTGCAGGAACTGTTAGATACATTAAATCAGGATGAAATAAGAAAAAACTGCAGTATATCGACTATATTTAATATATTAGATGCAGAAAGTTTTGAACTTTATTTGAATAATATGGAATCCTTGATTTTTCCGCCTATATATAATAGCAATTTAATAATAATGAATAATTTTAAAAGAATGGAGAAAAAAGATCAGACAAGGATTAAAAAGAAGATTGAAGAGATTAACTCCTATGCAATTATATTGGGAATTGAAAATATTAATGATTTAGAAAAAGAACTTTTAAAAGCTCATATATTGCGAAAAAAAATTTTAAAAAATATACAAGCAGTTACAAAAAATTATTTTCAAGGAGAAGATGAAAAAGCTTTAGGGAGTGTGGAAGCAGCTGAATCAAATAATGGAAAAATAATTATATATATGATTTTAGGAGTATTACTTCTTTTTGTCTTTAATGGAATAAGAGGATTAACTGATTTTAATTTTAATTTGAGATTTACTAACAGTTTTTTTACTATATTTATTAGTATAATGTTGGAGGCCATTCCATTTATACTTTTAGGTTCTTTTATATCAGCAGTGATACAGGTTTTTGTGTCAGATAAGGTTATCTCAAAGGTGCTGCCTAAAAATAAATTTTTGGGAATTATGGGAGCTTCTTTAATGGGATTTGTATTTCCAATATGTGAATGTGCTATTGTTCCTATAGCCAGAAGGCTTATGAAAAAAGGTGTTCCAGCTAGTATAGCTGTTACATTTATGCTTGCGGTACCTATAGTAAATCCTGTTGTACTGTTATCCACTTATAGTGCTTTTTACGATAGACCCAGTGTTGTATTGTTAAGAGCAGGATTTGGAATTTTAGCAGCTGTAACAATAGGCTTTCTTATAGAGATTGTTCAAGGTAAAGACATGCCAGTAAAAGGGAGAGAATTTGAGTCTGATGGTGATATTCTCTGCGGATGTGGTTATAATCATCAATATGGTTTAAAAAGGTCAAAAATTTCAAATGTTCTGGAGCATACTACAATTGAATTTTTTGATATAAGCAAATATTTAATAATAGGTGCTGTGTTATCGTCAGTATTTCAAACATTTGTACCTAGAAGTATTATAACTCCTCTTGGAAAGCACACTGTATATTCTATAATTGTAATGATGCTTTTAGCTTTTGTGTTATCAGTTTGCTCTGAGGCAGATGCCTTTATTGCAAGGACATTTTTAAATCAATTTACACTAGGTTCTGTTTCTGCCTTTATGATTATAGGTCCTATGCTGGATATAAAAAATACCATAATGCTTGGAGCAAGCTTTAAAAAAGGTTTTGTAATAAGATTGATAATATACATTTTCTCTGTTTGTTACATAATTGGCTGCATAATAAATATATTAACCGCCATGGGGGTGGTGTAATGAGAAAATTTAATACAGAAGAATTTGTAAAATTTATTATTTTTATAGCTTTTAATGCTCTTTTATGTTATTTGATGAAAACAGGAAAGATTAATAATTTTATTAATCCTAAAATGTTTATATATATAAGGATTACTATAGTGGCAATTTTCATATTAGCCTTATTTCAACTGACAAAAATATTTACTGTAATGACTAGAAATAAATTCAGAGTAAGACATTTAATGTTTTTTGCGGTAATTCTAATTGGATTTACAGCAGTTCCAAATAGTTTGAATGCAGAAATTGCTGATAATAAAGGGGTCACAATAACCAATTCAAACAATAATAGTTCAACCAATGAGAATATAAAAGAAGATATCACTGGCGATATTATCTTATTTGATGATCACAATTATTATGAAAATATTTTTAAATTAGAAGGTAAAGTTCAGCAGTATATTGGAAAGAAGGTAATAATAAGAGGTTTTGTCTATAAGGAAGAAAGCTTTAAGGAAAATGAATTTGTTGTGTCAAGAATGCTGATGAGCTGTTGTGCTGCTGATGCTCAAGTCATAGGATTAATGTGCAGATGGGATAATGCATCGCAGCTTAATAAAGAACAATGGATAAGTGTAGAAGGTACCCTTGAAAGTACTAAATATGGAAGTGATGATAAAGATGAGGGAGACATAATGCCTATAATAGTTGTACAAAAAATAGAAAATATAGAGGCTCCTGAGAATCCATATATTTATCCTTGATACTAGTATATTTTTAAGTTTAATATCTATTACAGTATTTGAGTTCCTAATTTTATATAAAAAATGGGAACTCATTTAAAAGGCAGTTTTTCTATCTTATCTAATGTAATATTATCACTAAGTTTTCATAAGGATTTACATGATTATAAATCAAACTCCTGCTAATAATTGCTTACATATGTTTCCTAGCATGTCCATTTCATCTACCACCTGGAGTAAGGATGTTCCAATTTATCAAGTAAATTATCAAATAAACTATTAACTTGTTTAACGTAAATATCAGTAGGAATAAAGTTCTGTTCCAATGATTTTGCTGTCTGATCTGACAGTCTGTTCATGGTTACAAATTCTTGACCTGCCTGTTCCAAAAGCTGCAGATAATTATCAATAATAGGTCGTAATTCCTTATTTTGGGTATTGAGAAGAAGTCCTTGCGGAGCATATATTTCTCCAAGTACTTCTGTATGATTGTAGAAAGCCAATTTATTAACCCATTTGGAAATTACTTGGAAATGATCTCTGGTAGAAAGAGCACCGTTAGCCATCATTACTAGTTTAGAACGATAAAAAGATGACTGTGCTTCTGCTGCTGCTATTTTTTTCGGGTGTCTGATTCCTATTGGAGTTATTTCAAAATATGGATTGCACAACACCAACATTCGTTCAATAAAAACTTTTAGCATACTGGATAGGTTAGCATATTTAAGCGGTGTAGCTAAAATAAGAATATCTGTTCCCTCACCTTGAGCAATAATATCTGACATGTCATCTTTAATCACACATTGTCCAGGAGTAACGAACCAACAGGAAAAACAACCTAGACAATGTTTAATTTCTTTTTCTGCCAAGAAAATGTTAACAGTTGTTGCCCCTGCCCTCTTTGCCCCCTTTAAGAAGGCGGTAATCATTATATTAGTATTGCTATCTTTACCTTTAGGACTTCCATTAATAACAGTAATCTTCATTTCTATTTTCCCCCTTTTCTTAATCCAGTTCCAGCCTTGGCCTTTTCTTTATTCAGGATTTTATGTTAAAGCCATTTGTCGAGTTAACATTCTTTATGCCTACAAATGAATGACTAAGTGGGCTTAAAGAGTTTACTACCATCTGAACCAGAATATATTGTTAATTCCACAACATATGTGTTCTTACACAAAGTACTGTTTATGTATTAAAAGTAAATGAATTTTGTGGATTTATTACTAGTAGGAAGTGGATTGCAACAAGGTATAATCATTTGATTTTTAAGATTGTAGTAAATATATTACAAGTCTGTATTATAAATTTAACATACACAGTATTAAAAGTATACGTTAAATTTTAAATTTATTTAGAGTCTATTTACATCATACCTAAAACATAGGGCATATAAGGTGTTTATCCCCCATCTTAAAGAAGCTGGGGGTATTAGTTAATTTTATCATAGGATAAATTAAAGCATTATGGATCTAAATTACAAAAGTCAACTATATCTAGGTACCACAAACTAATAATATAGACCTAGTAATAGACCGGCCGCAAGCAATCCCAGCCAGGAACTGTTTACATGTCCTAGTCTGTGGCCTCTCATGTCATGAACATGCCAACCATTGAAATAACATGCCGGATGGCCATTATGCTTATATATAGTTCCATTTTTTACGTAGCCTATTCGTCTATAATTTGCATCATAAAGTACTGGGGCATCAATATATCCAACAATTCTGTGATATCTGTCATAAACAGTATCATTGTGTTTTAAATATCCTACCCTTGTATCATTACTATCATATATTCTTTCCATATAACCCTCACCTTTTCCTATTGTGTTTAGATAAGTTGTAATAGTTAATTTTATATGCTATATTATATGAAAAGTTAGTCCCATTGCTACAAATTTACACTTATAATGAATATTGGAGGGATTTTTATGTCAACCAGAGCAATAAAAAAAGTGATAAAAGGCAATATAGAAAAAGATGGAGCGGGAGTGAAGCTTGTCAGAATACTGTCTATTGGTACAGTAAAGGAGTTTGATCCATTTTTAATGCTTGATATTTTTGATTCTACTAATCCAGAAGATTATACAAAAGGTTTTCCATGGCATCCCCACAGGGGCATAGATACAGTAACATATCTTATAAATGGGAAAATAGAACATAAAGACAGTATGGGGAATATAGGTGTAATTGAAGATGGATGCTGCCAGTGGATGACTGCAGGGAGCGGAATAATTCATCAGGAAATGCCACAGGTCTTTGAGCTTATGATGGGATTTCAACTTTGGATAAACCTTCCTAGAAAAAATAAAATGTGTTCCCCAAAATATAGAAGTATAGAAAGAAAAGATATAGGTGAAGTGAAAGAACAAGGATGTAATATAAAAGTTATATCTGGAAAATACAAAGATACAAGTGGGGACTTTGATGGAGGATATGTAAAAGCAAATATTTTGGAAGTTAAAATGGAGGCTGACTCAAAATGGTCTTTTGAAACGAAGGAATATGATACTGCATTTATATATATTTTTAGAGGATATGGTTATTTTGATGGAGGAATGAAAAATCCAATATATGAAAAAAGTGCGGCTCTTTTTGAAAATGGTGATAAAATAGAAGTAAAATCTGATAAAGAAAAAATTCACTTTATTTTATTTACAGGAAAGCCTTTAAAGGAACCAGTTGCCTGGGGAGGCCCTATTGTAATGAATTCAGATGATGAACTTACTATGGCTTTTAAGGAACTGGATAATGGAACTTTTATTAAGTAATTTAAAGGCTCAGATGGAGTTTTCTCATAAGTAATACTCTTATCATCTGAGCCTTAGAAAAACTTATAAGGGGTACAGGAGTGTTCATACTGGAGAAAGTGGAAAGATAAAATACAGAGATAGGTGGCAATTATAATGAAAACAAAGATATTAAAATAAAATATGGAAATGGGGAGAATTTTTTGGACAAGGAGTTGTATATAGCCGATGCCAGATGGCATGCCTCCTTTGAAGATATGATTGAAAAAGTTCAAAGGGACGAAAACAAGACGGTTTATTATTACAATGAAAATTATATTAAGGGAAAAACTGTGCAGTATGAAATACTTAGAGGTATATGGATTGTATATCATGATTTTGAATTAAAGGTTAATGAATTTTTTCCTGTGGAGGAAAAAGGTATTATAGAAATGAATTACTGCATGGCAGGCAGGTGTGAACTGGATTGTTTAAATCAAAAAATATTTTATGTGGCACCAGGGGATTTTGCAGTGGCGATTTTGTCTAGTGGCAGTCATAAACACAACTTTCCACTGGGAAATTATAGGGGTATTTCAATTACTACTACAGAAGAGAATCTGGATGATTTTCTGAAAAACATGTTTGGAAAAACCAGGATTACAAGTTATATGCTGCTTCACAAGATGAATATCCATGGAAAATTCATGATATTGTCCAATAACAGGTACATACAAGATATAATGGGGAATATAATATCAGAGGATGATTTTTGGAGAGAAAGGGCCATTGTTAAATTTTCAGAACTGGTGCTTTTTTTGATTGACAAGGATATACAGGTATCTGAAATAAAGGGAAAATATTTTGATAGAAGGATTATAAGCAAGGTAAAACTTATAAAGGAAGATGTTACGGAAAATGTGGAAAAATATATTACCATAAAGGAAATAGGCAATAAGTATGAGATAAATACTAGGACATTTTCGGAGTGTTTTAAAGAGATATATGGTAAAACTTATTATGCATTTATAAGGGAATTTAGGATAAAAAAAGCTGCGGGAATGCTTTTGAATACTAAAAATACTGTAGGGGGCATTGCAATGATGGTGGGCTATGAAAATGCTAGTAAATTTTCAAAAGCCTTTCATGATATTATGGGAATGACTCCAGGTAAATTTAGAAGAAGATAATTTATGGGCGGTTTTGGAGCATAAATGTATAAATGGAGTAGATAAATAAGGGGCATAGGGATATAATTCAGTATAGTTAGATGGAACTAACTATACTGAATTATATCCCTATTTTTTTCTTTAATAATATAAGGAGGTTGAACATGAAAAAAGATAGCACTTTTAGAAAATTGATGTACTTTGCTTCTCAGTGCAAGGACAAAATGACAGTTTCGGTGATTCTTGCCGTACTTGGTGTGGCCTGCGGCATGATACCCTATTTTGCTGCTGCAAACATTACGGTGAAAATTATAGATGGAAACTCTGACTTCAGGCAGCTTTCATATGTTGTCCTTGCTGCTTTGGCAGGATATACAGGAAAAGTAGGCTTTAATGCACTTTCCACTTCTATATCCCATAGTGCAGCCTTTACAATCCTAAAAAATATTCGTGTAAAGTTTGCTGAAAAACTTTCAAAGGTTCCTCTTGGATATGTACTGGAAAATCCATCTGGAGAATTGAAGACAATAATGGTGGATACGGTTGAAAAACTTGAGGAACCTCTTGCCCATGTAATACCAGAAATGACATCAAACCTTCTGGTACCGATATTTGTGCTTTTATATTTATTTTACCTTGACTGGCGTATGGCTCTTATATCCCTTGTTACAATACCTATGGGAATGCTGCTATATAAGCTTATCATGAAAAAATATGTGTACTATTATAAGAAATATGTCCAGGCCGGTAATGTGATGAATTCCAATGTAGTGGAATATGTAAACGGCATTGAGGCAATAAAAGCATTTAACCAGTCTTCAACTTCCTACAAGAAGTATTCCGACTCTGTAGAAAACAATTGTGATGCAGTGACGGCTTTTTTCAAAAACACACTGTTTTTGTATACAGCTGTTATGTATGTTACTCCTGAGGCACTGCTTTTTGTCATACCTTCAGGACTTTATTTCTACATAAATGGAACTTTGGCTCTCTCAGTGTTCATAACTTGTATAATATTGTGTTTTGGACTTTTGACACCTCTTGTACAGGCTATGCAGTACACTGACAGCATAGCTTCTATGGGAACTATTATTGGACAGGTATACCAAATATTAGATAAGGAGGAATTAAAACGTCCATCTCAATATAAAAAATTAAAGAACTATAAAATAAAGTTTCAAGATGTGACATTCAGCTATGATGACACTGAAATTCTAAAGGGAATATCCTTTGATACAGTCCCACGTAGAATGACAGCTATTGTGGGGCCATCAGGTTCAGGAAAATCAACTATAGCAAAACTTATCGCCAGTTTCTGGGAAGCTTCAGGCGGGAGGATAACCATAGATGATGTGGATGTAAAAGATATTCCACTTAAGCAGATAAGTGATGTGATATCCTATGTATCACAGGAAAATTTTCTGTTTAACACCTCCATAAAGGAAAATATCAGAATTGGAAAGGAGGGTGCATCGGATGAAGAAATTATAGAAGCAGCTAAAAAAGCCAGCTGTCATGATTTTACAATGTGTCTTCAAAATGGATATGAAACAGAAGCAGGTGAGGCAGGCAAGCATTTTTCAGGAGGGGAAAGGCAGCGTATTTCAATTGCGAGGGCCATATTGAAAAATAGTCCTGTAATTGTACTTGATGAAGCCACTGCCTATGCGGATCCTGAAAATGAGGCCATAATACAGGAGTCCATATCTCATATGGTAAAGGGGAAAACTTTAATTGTAATAGCCCATAGGCTTTCCACCATTACAACTGCAGATAATATAGTTGTGGTAAATCAAGGCAAGATAGAAGCTCAGGGAACTCATGAAAAACTGCTTGAAAATTGCAATCTTTATAGAAAAATGTGGGAGGCTCATATAGGAACTAAAGATAAAGATGAGATAAAAGGAGGGGAAAAATATGCTTAAGACCATAAAAAGGATTTTGATATTTTCGGGAAAGCACAGGGGAAAGCTGATACAGTCCTTTGCACTTGATGTTATATTCTCCATTTGTCAGGCAATGCCTATTTTCGCCATGGTGTATGCTCTAAACAGCATTATAGTTGCAAGAGATACAGGAGAAAATATTACTATGGAAACTGTATTTTTGGCATTTTTGATAATGGCTGTAGGGCTGGCCGGTAAAATATTATTTGGTTATCTAGCTAATGAAAAAAGAAGTATTGCATGTTTTTCCATGTGTTCGGACAAGAGAATTGAAATTGGGGATAGATTAAAGAGAATGCCTATGGGTTATTTTAGTTCCAATAGGCTTGGGGAGATTTCTTCTGCAGTTACTACTACCATTGGGGATATTGAGAACAAGGCAGGGGATATTTTAGATAGGATTATTGTGGGATTTGTTCATGCAGTTATAATAAGTATTGTAATAAGCATTTTTGATTGGCGCATGGGTATTATATCTATTCTAGCCATTATTTTAGGTATGATTGTAAATTCCATACTTCAGAAAAAGAGTATTGATATTGCTCCAAAACGTCAGGAAGCACAGGGTGCCCTTGTTTCTGCGGTGTTGGAATATATACAGGGGATATCCATTGTAAAATCTTTTGGACTTGGTGAAAAATCAAACAGGGCGGTGGATGAAGCCATTGAAGAAAGCCGAAAGAGGAATATGGGCCTTGAGAAGGTGTTTAACAAGTTGATTGCACTTTATCTGTATGTTTTCAAGATTGCAGCATGTACTATCATTCTTATGTCCTGCTACCTTTTTTCAGGAGGCAGACTTTCTCTTTTAAGTACTCTCATGATGGTCGTATCAAGTTTTGTGATTTACTCCTATATTGAGCTAATTGGAACTGTATCGGGAGTACTTAGATTGCTTGACAGCAGCATGGATAAAATTCAGACCGTAGAAGAAATACCTCTTATGGATGAAAGTGGGAGGGACATTCAACCTGAAAATTATAATATAGAACTTAAAAATGTATCTTTTTCCTATGATGAAAGAAAGATTCTAGACAACATAACTCTTACCATACCGCAAAATTCAACAGTGGCTATTGTAGGGCCTTCTGGAGGAGGGAAAAGTACTATTTGCAGCCTTATAGCCAGATTTTGGGATGTAAATGAAGGTAGAGTTCTACTTGGAGGATATGACGTGAAGGAATACACATGTGAAAGTCTTATGAGAAATATAAGCATGGTATTTCAAAATGTATATTTGTTTCATGATACCATTTTGAACAATATAAAGTTTGGATATCCAGAGGCAACCATGGAGGAAGTAGTTGAAGCAGCTAAAAGGGCCAGCTGTCATGAGTTTATAGAGAAGCTTCCTGAAGGATACAATACGTTAATTGGAGAAGGTGGAAGCAGTCTCTCAGGGGGAGAAAAACAGCGTATTTCCATTGCAAGGGCTATACTAAAGGATGCTTCTATAATTATTTTGGACGAGGCCACTTCAAGCGTGGATCCTGAAAATGAAAACCAGCTTCAGCTTGCCATCCGAGAACTTACAAAATACAAGACTGTTATTATGATCGCTCATCGTCTTTCAACAGTGAGAAATGCAGATAAAATTTTCGTGTTGAGTGGAGGACATATTGTACAAAGTGGAAAACATGAAGAACTTATAAGAGAGAAGGGCATCTACAGGGAGTTTATCCAGATAAGGAAAAAGGCCATTGGATGGAATTTAGGATAACGTCAATATTAAAGAGAAATTCAAGTTTGCTTATATCTTATAAATAAAATATAGAATTTGTCCACGCCCTGAACCCCACGTTAGACGCGGGGTTCAAAAGCTATGGTACTGAGGTACATGAGGAAAAGACAGTAGAAAACTGTCAGATGTGTTATGAAAAATAGATCGGATTATTAAAATTGAATCTTTACATCGGCCTTTTTCCATTCCTCAGTTTTGAAGAAATCAACTGGTGCCAACTTTTGGGAGTTTGCCACGATGCTTGAGGGAAATACTGCCATTGCCGTATTATATCGCGTCACGATACTGTTATACAATCGCCGCGCTGCTTGCAAATGCTCCTCCGCATCACGAATACCTGCCTGAAGCTCACAAAACACATCACTGGAACGTAGTTCAGGGTACGCCTCTGCTACGGCGTTGATGCGAGAAGCCATGGCGTTAATTTGGTTGTCTGCATCATTTATTTCAGATACCGACATGCCTTTCCGCAGGGTTATAGTTTCCATAAAAAGGGTCTTCTCATGAGATGCATAGCCTTTGGCTACATCCAATAATTTTGTAAGCATATCATATCGTTTGGTTAGTGCCACCTCAATGCCCGACAGAGCTTCGGAAGTTTTGATAGATGTACGCTTGAAATTGTTGCTGGTCATGATCCACCAAATGACAGTGATAAGCACTATGATTAAAATCAAAATAATAACAGATAGTATAATAGATGTTAAAAGATCCATGACTTATACCTCCTTGAATAATTCATCATTGAGAAGAAGCTCGTCAATGATTCCAGTCATATGGATAAGTTCCTTGCGGAAATCCCTGCGGATTTTCTCAAGGTCATTTATTCTTATGCCTTTAAGTTCAAAGGAATCCCGCCCGCTGTGCAGAGCAATATGTACCTTGCCATCCCCAAAGCAAAAGAAAGATTGTGCTTTTGCCAAGGTGTCTGTGGATATGATGTGCTCCATGAAGTGAGGAGTGAGCACATAAAATGCAGTATGTCCATCTGAGGTCAAAATCTGAAATTTCTCATTAAACTCCGGATTGTCGGTTTGTATATCCGATTTGGACTTTTTGTACCCTTTGAAAATCCTGTGTTCACGGTTCTCTCTGATCTGCAAGTAAGCGGCAAGCTCTTTATGAAAATCACAGATAAGCCATTGGCCCTTGAATCTTGTCTCATAACGTGTTTGTGTTTTTCCGTCTTCGTCTGTTTCTTCAATCTTTTCCTGTAGATGAATATCAGAATAGAGAACATCTATCCCTTTGTATTTCCCTTGTAGGAAGTCGCTGCCACTGTATGTGTCCCAATGGTGGATGAGATTGGAGGAGCGAATTAAATCTACTGAAATTCCCGATTCAGGTAAATAGTCTATCACCTGGAAAATCCCCTCCAAAATAGGTTTAGTGATATTTTGACCTAACATCTTCTTCAGCTTGCTCGAGGAGGATGTCCAGACATTAAAACTTACAAAAAGAACCACAAACCCCAGGGCTACTGTTGCAGCCGCGGCTGCCCATACCTCCTGTATTGAAAAGTATGCAAGAATTGCAAATCCACAGGGAATGGTTGAGTAGAACAGGGTTTTGCCAACTAGAGACTTTATTCTAAGAATTTGTAAATTGGAACTAAGTTCGTTATCATGGACATCTGTTTCAACTACTGGTTTTTCTGTTGTTTTCATTTGACCCCTCCTAAAAATAATTTGCTGGGCAACTGTACCAAGCAGAAGGATAATTTCATGCTTTATTCCCTGTGAAATAATTTGAGTTTAACATGAATTTTATCTTCTGTGTGAATTGTTAAGAAATCTTAGTAATTTTTTTAAAAATAGATTGGAGGCGTAATTTAACTTCTCAGGCAGGATTTAGAGCAAGAAAAAGGCCGTAAAATATAAAATATATCCTACGGCAAATCTTGAAAACTAAAAACATCCTTATGGAATGGGAATTTTCCATTTTCAACACTTTTTCAATTTGCTTGTTTAAGAGAACTTTTCAAGTCCTCTTCAGGAGTGCTGATTGGCCTTATATCAAAGGTATCTACTAGATATTGAAGTATATTAGGGGATATAAATGCAGGCAAACTTGGTCCTAAATATATTCCTTTTACCCCAAGGGACAGTAATGCCAATAAATCCGCTACTGCTTTTTGTTCATACCAGGATAGTATTATTGTCAGTGGAAGAGAATTTACATCTGTGTCAAAAGCATCTGCAAGTGCTGTAGCTATTCTAACTGCTGAATAAGCATCATTGCATTGACCCACATCAAGTAATCTTGGAAGGCCCTCAATTGTTCCAAAATCCAATTTATTAAATCTGTATTTTCCACAGGCTAAAGTAAGTATTATACAGTCATTAGGTACCATCTGTGCAAAGCTGGTATAGTAGTTTCTGCCAGGTCTTGCCCCATCACAACCGCCTATTAAAAAGAAATGTCTTATGATTCCTTTTTTTACGGCGTTTACTATTTCACTTGCATGGGATAGAGTTTCTTTATGACCAAATCCTACTAAAATCTCTTTTGGTTTTTCATCTTCTTTAAATCCTCCAAGTTCTAAGGCCTTATTTATTATTACACTAAAGTCTTTTGTTCCGTCTTCATTTACATCTATGTGCTGAACACCATCCCACCCAACAACACTGGTGGTAAATATTCTATCCTTATATGTTTCTCTTGGTCTCATTAAACAATTGGTAGTCATTAAAATACAACCAGGTATTCCGTCAAATTCTTTCTGTTGGTTTTGCCAGGCTGAACCATAGTTACCTACCAGGTGTTTATATTTTTTTAGCTCTGGATATCCATGCGCAGGCAGCATCTCCCCGTGGGTATAAATATTGATTCCCTTGTTTTCTGTTTGCTTAAGAAGCATTTCTAAATCTCTTAAATCATGTCCTGATACAATTATAAAAGGGCCTTTTTTTATATTTACATTAACTTTATGGATAGAGGGATCTTTATATCTGGATGTATTTGCCTTATCCAGTGTCTTCATAACTTCTACACTCATATCACCGGTTCTCATTGTCATGCGAATCATGTCTTGCAGGGTTAAATTATCGTTGGTGGTGGCTTCTAATGCTAAGAAGTAGAATTGATCTATCTGCTCACTGGTGTATCCTATAAATCTTGCTTGATGGCCATAGGCACTTATACCTTTTAATCCATACAATATGGTAGAGCGCAGGGATCTGATATCAGCATCCAGATTTTCGTCATACATAATTCCAGCTTTAACTGAATCTTTTAACATATCCTCTTTTGTGTCACTTAAATTATATGTAGCTGCATCTGGATATTTTCCTTCTGGAGATTTATTTCTCAATGATTCTTTTATTTTCTGTGATTCTTTTAATAATTTTACATGAGAGTTTGAATCAAAGTTTACATTTGTAAGGGTAGTGAATAAAGAATTCTCCAAAAATGTTACTATATTTTTATCTATAGTTTCTCCTCTGTCAATTAGGTTTTTTACGTAACAGGATATACCTTTCAATTGATATATCAATAAATCCTGTAAATTTGCAATTTCCGGAGTTTTACCACAAACCCCACTTTTTGTGCATCCCTTTCCACCAAAAGTTTGTTCACATTGATAGCAAAACATAGAATTTCCCATTTTAATATCGCCTCCTGTAAATAATTATTCCATATAGTTATTATTATATTTTTGGCAATAATTATTCTATGGGTATTCATTATTAGTTTATTCTAGTAATATCACTGTTTTATATATTGCCAAAGGCAAATAATGGATTTATTGAAGTGGGTGGTTTGGTCATTTTGCCATATAATTTATTACAGGCACCTGTGAAAAATATCTTGACATTTATAACAGGTACCAGTATAATAATACTAAAGGTACCTGTTATAAATTAATTAAGGAGGATTTACTAGATGGAAAATAATTTTAACGAACTCTATGAAAAGATGTCAAAACTCCAGTGGCTTTTGCAGCGCCACCATTTGTTGAGTCATGCACAATACGGTCCAATGGCCGATCCAACGCGCGGGCAGGGCAGGGTTCTAGCTATACTCAAGCTACAGGAGGGAATTAGTACCAAAGACCTTTCCTATCTGTTGGGTATTCGGCAGCAATCACTTAATGAGCTGCTAAACAAGCTGGAGAAGAAGGGCTACGTCGTCCGTGTTCCGTCTGAGGAGGATAAGCGTATCATGTTGGTAATGCTGACTGAGAAGGGTAAAAATGAACACCAGGAATCAGGTCTCAATTCTGAAAGTATTTTTAGCTGTCTCAGTGAAGAGGAACAGGCGGCATTCGGCAAATATCTGGACAGGATAATCACTGTGCTGGAGTCTCAACTTGGTGCTGAAGTGAACGATGACGAGTGGGATGAGTGGATGTGTGCTGCTCGTTCCCGTATGGGACATGAGCAAGTTGAACGCCTCAGGTCCATGCGCGGCGGATTTTTCGGTTCAAGATTCCATGATATGTGGTCCAGAAAATTGGCACATGAGCCACCTAACCCAAATGACCACGATCCACATGGTAACTGGCAGAACGGTTTTCACTTTGGTGAACAAAGGGATAAAAAGCCGGAGGATAAATAATAAATAGATGTAAGAAATTTTAATATCACAATGTTGGTGCCGCATATCTAAGAGTCAAAGAGCGGCACCTTTGTTTATTGTAAATATTTCTATAAATTTTTATTTTGCATGGGGATCAAATACCTTAATATTTGAAAAATCAGCTTTATTAAACTGGATAACTGAAAGTATGAAAAAAACAGCACACATGATGGAAATTATAAATAACCCTGCGTACGGTCTTATAATAAAACCGTGAATATTAAATGCCACTCCACTTTTTATCAATGCAGTTAAGGTTAAATTTTTCATATCAAGTGTAATATATCTGAAAATTGAAGTAGTATAGGTAAGTGGATTTATATACACCAAAGGTTGAATTATTTTTGGCATAATAGTAGTTGGAATATAGGCACCGGATAAAAAAGTTAGAGGAAAAGTAAATACAGTTATCATTATCTGAAAGGTGGTAGAGCTTTTTGCAAGGGAAGCCAGATACAGTCCAATGCAGCTAAAGGTTATCCCAACCAGTAACATGACAGCACACATCTGTAAAAATTGAAATATACTCAAATTAAGTCCCATAAACATACCCAGAACTATAACCAGTAAACCCTGAAAAAATGCAATTACAGTAGAGGAGAGAACTTGTCCTATGGATATTTGCCATCTTTTTATAGGTGAGACAATTATCTCTTTCATAAAACCCATGGACATATCTTCAATTATACTGGTAGAATTGCTCAATGCGGCCTGGAAAACTGTCATGATTATTATTCCAGAAATAAGGTAGTTAAGAGGCTGGACAATACCTACTGCAGTGGATTTCATAACGAAGGAAAATACAAAGAGAAAAAATACAGACATAATTATTGAAAATGCAAGTCTCATTTTATCTCGTATAAAATTAGTTAGGTTTCTTTTTAAAATAGCAATTATTCCTCTCATTATTCTCTTATCTCCTTTCCTGTCAAGGTTAAAAATACATCGTTTAGAGTACCTGTGCTAATTTCAAAATCACAGATTGATTCTTTAAATATGGTTATGATATCTAAAATATTTTTTAATTCATTGGAATTATATTTTAAATATATCCTTTTCTAATGTATACTCAATGCCCTTAATTTTTAAGTATCTTATAAGTGAATCGTTATCTGAAACTTTTATTTTAGTCAGTTTTGAAGTATATTCTCTTTTAAGATTGTGAGGAGTATCATAGGCTACTATTTTTCCATGGTCTATTATGGTCATTATATTTAATCTAGTCTGAGGATCAAGACCTTTGGTTGGTTCGTCCAAGAAAAGTACTTTGGGATAATGTACAAGTTCCAGTACAAAATCAACTCTTCCCTTAATTTCAGGTTTTGGAACATTATAGAATTCATAGTGCAATTTTATATTTTTTTCAATAGTCAGCTTGATGTCTAAAGTACACTCTTGAAATACTATGCCTATGTCATTTCTAACTTTAGATTTTTCTTTTGAAACTTCACGACCATTGATTTTAAGTTCACCTGAAGTTTTATCTATTATAGTACACAGGGTATTTATAGTTGTGCTCTTACCTGCACCATTTGGACCTAGAAATGCAAAAATACTCCCCCTCTCTACTTCAAAAGAAACATTATCTACTGCGGTAAAACTCCCATATTTTTTAGTGAAATTTTTTACTTGAATTATACTTTCCATAATTTTTACCTCCTAACTTTTATACTAACGCTGTTATTATTTACCTCTTATTTTCTTCAAATAAGAAGTGAGTATTACTAAGCACCTGAATAATTCTTCTAGGATTTAGATGAAAAAAACATTTTTATGGACAAACTTTAGTTGAGTCTAAGAATCACTTTACATGTCTATATTAATTGAGCATATTAAAATAATTTATAAATAAATAAAATTGGATTAAAATTATATATAGGCATTTCTTTAGAGCAAATTCCGTCGGAACATTAGAAGAACTTGATAAAAGATTAGGGGATATTATGAAAAAAACTGTGAAATTTATTGAATTAATTGATAAAAAAATTGAAATTGTACGTATATATAAAGGAGAAAAGAAAAAATCACCATAAAATACATGAGGTAAAAGAAAAAATGCGCAAAAAATTTGAAATAGAATATAAAAATAATAGAGAATTTGAATGGTAATCCAGGCATATGAGACATTCACATATGTTTATCGTAATTTTTAATTTAATACTATGGTTTCTTATATTCAGATATTTTGGAGGGAAAACAGTAGCAGTAATTATTGCCATAATTTTTGGTTCCATTGGAGTAAATCAAGTGTTATTCAGTATGAATTTAGAAAACAATGTATTCAAACCAATAAATAAGTTAAAAAAGGCCTATGAGGAAAATAGAAAGCTTCTTATTGCAAATATCTCTCACGATCTTAAAACTCCCATTACTTCAATTCAAGGTTATATTGAAACAATGTTAGAAATGAGGGACTTACCTCAGGATAAAATAAACAAATATTATAAAATAATATATAATAATTCTGTTTATATGAATAAACTCATCGAGGATCTTTTTTTGTTTTCAAAATTGGATATGCAAAAATTAGAATTGAATTTTGAAAAAGTAGATGTAAAAAACTTTATGAATGATCTAATGGAAGAATTTAAATATGATATGGAAGATAGGGGAATTGAATTTAATTATGTAGATGAATTGAAAAAAGATTGTTATATAAATATTGACTGTAAAAGAGTTAATCAGATATTTAGAAATATTATTGGAAATGTAGTAAAATACAGTTGTAATAATGTTATAAAGATAGAAGTTAGATTATATGAAATGAAAGATTATTTGTGTGCGGGCATCTGAAAAAAATGGATTTGAAATAATAAAGTGAGAAAGAAATTTGAAATACCTGTAATAGTAGTTTCTGCAAGAAATGAGGATATTGACAAAATAAGAGGGCTAAATTTTGGAGCAGATGATTATATGACAAAACCTTTTAGTCCTGCTGAGCTTGCAGCTAGAATAAAATCTCATATAAGCAGATATGAAAGGCTTAAGGGCAATAATTTTTCTTCGGAAATTATTGCGGTTAAGGGTCTTGAAATCAATAGAGCTTCCCACAGAGTAACTGTCAATGGGAAAGAAGTAAAATTAACTTCGAAGGAGTACGAGATACTTGTATTTTTGGCTTCAAATCCCAATATAGTATTTACTAAAGGGAATATATTCGACAGCATATGGGGAAGTGAGTTTATTGGTGATCTGGCCACTGTAGCAGTACATATTCAGAAAATAAGAAAGAAAATAGAAAAGGATCCCCAAAATCCAGAATTTATAGAAACATCGTGGGGAACTGGGTATAGGTTTAAATTATAAATATAATTTTTATTTATAAAAATATGAAAAGTATTGACTCTGACCTTTGGTAAGGGCGTATGATTATATATGAGGTGAAAAATTATGTTATACAAGGTTAAGAAAATTTCAGAACTTACAGGAGTTACAATAAAAACCTTATATTATTATCATAAAATAGGATTGCTAAAGCCGTGTAAAATAAGTGATGCAGGATATCGTCTTTATGGAGAAAAAGAACTTGAACGTCTTCAGCAAATATTATTTTATAGAGAACTTGATTTTTCCCTAAAAGATATTAAGAAAACACTTGAGAATGAACCAAGTCGTATAATGTGTTTAATTAAACAGCAAAAACTGCTTTTTGCGCGCAGGCAGAGATTGGATGTTTTATTGGAGACTATTGACAGTTCTATCAATCTAGTAAAGAAAGGAGAAACAATGAATAAAGAAGAAATGTTTAAAGGACTTAATGTAGATGAATGGGAAAATGCACTCTTAGAGCATAATAACTATATTAAAGATAACTATGGATATGAAATTCCTAAAATAAAATATAAAAATTTAGAAAATATGAATGAATCTGCAAAAGAAGCACAAAGATTTATAGAATATTTGGCAACTGCTCTAAAGAGTGGATGGAAGGCAAGTGATAAAAGACTTCAAAAGGTGTTAAAAGATCATATTGAATTTTTAAACAATCATAGTATGAATATAAATTCAAAATTATTTGTTAAACAGGCCAGATTTTTTCTAGAAGATGATTTTCACAGAGATGTTCTTGAAAAGCAGCAAATTGGACTTAGTTATTATCTTTATACAATAGCTGAAATGTATGCAGAGTTAAATTAGGTTATAGTAAAGTATAGGTGATAAATTTATCACCTATACCTAGTTCATATTTGGATGTATCTTTCTGTAGAGAATATAAGAATAAATAATGGGGATAACTACAATTATTATTAGAATAACTATAAAACCTATCTTCTTAAAATATATACCTGTAAAAGTTAATAATAAATTTAAAATACCTCCTATAACCCAAAGTGGTCCTGCAATTCTGTGAGTTCTTTTCCATACCTGTTCATCCGCTAAAGTCCAGGGAGTTTTTATCCCCACAAAATAGTTGTGACTAAACCTTCCCATTACATTTCCTATTAAAATAAATATCAATGATATCATGATTTGTATATAATCTGCTATATTAATGACTACTCCAGTTGATGCTAAAAGGGTAATAACTTGTATTCCAAATAAAAATATAATTAATATATATTTTAAATATTGATAAGTGGAATTGAATTTTTCATAATTTTTTTTCTTGGGATCTATATATGGAAGTATAATAAACATTAAATAACATCCTAGATTTATTAATGGAAGTCCAAAAGCTCCGAAGAACTTGGTTCCATAACCGTTAACTTCACCCTCTATATTCCAATGTATAGGAACTCTATCGGGAAGTGAACTATAGAAATATGCTCCAAATCCAAATCCCAAAATTATAATAATTAAAATAATCCAGTCTTTTTTTAAAACTTTACCTATTTTTTTCATCTGCAGCACCTCCTTTATTAGCATTTGTTACATTTAAGAACCAATTAATTACTTCCTGCAGTACAGTAGTATTCAGAGAATAATAAATATTTTGACCTTTTCGTTCATCTGTTATAAGCGTAGAATTTTTTAATTTTTTACTTTGATTATTTAAAAATCATTTATATGTTTTAAATAATTTTTTATACTCACCATACCCTTTTCTATCTAAATCATCTAAAGGTATAAATTTTATGGAAGCACTATTTATACAATACCTGAGTCCTCCTAATGCCTTTGGACCGTCATCAAAAACATGGCCTAAATGAGAATTACCATTTTTACTTCTTACTTCTGTTCTAATCATTCCATGGGAATTGTCTTTGGATTCATTTATATTTTCAGGAACCAATGGCTTTGAAAAACTTGGCCAGCCGCAGCCAGAATCAAATTTATCCAGAGAGGTAAATAAGGGTTCTCCACTACAGATGTCCACATATATACCTTCTCCGTTGAAGTCCCAATATTCATTTTCAAAAGGGGGTTCAGTTTCATTTTCCTGAGTTACCTTATATTGTATAGAAGAAAGCTTTTTCTTTAGACATTCTTTATTATAAGTATTTGACATAAGAACACATCCTTTAATTTATTGTAAAATATTAATATATGTTTATTATAACCTTAATGGAAGTGTACTAAAATATTAAATTATTTTTCTATATTAGAATTATTTGATATTATTTAAAGTGTATAAAAAATCAATCGAGTTATTTAATAATAAACTTTTTAAAATTTAAAATTGGAGGTATAATGATGATTGTAACAACTACAAATTGTATAGAGGGAAAGAAAGTTTTAGAATATAAAGGAATTGTTTTTGGAGAAGTAATTTCTGGAGTAGATGCTATTAAAGATATTGCAGCGGGATTTACTAACTTTTTTGGAGGACGTTCAAAATCTTATGAAGGAGAACTTATACAGGCTAGAGAAGAAGCGTTAGAAGAATTGAAAAATAGGGCGTATGCTGTTGGAGCAAATGCTGTTATTGGGATAGATATTGATTATGAGGTATTAGGACAGGGAGGAAATATGCTCATGGTAACTGCTTCAGGAACAGCAGTAGTAGTTGAGTAAAAATAGATTTAATTCAAGGGGGATTGTAGGTGGAAAATCAAAACAGAGTACAACAAAATTTTGGGAAAAATGCTTCTAATTATAGGTATAGTTCAGTCCATAATAATGCCCGGGATCTTGATAGAATGATAAAATTATTGAATCCACAACCTGAAGATAAGGTTTTAGATGTGGCAACTGGTACGGGTCATACAGCTATAAAACTTGCACAATATACTCAACAGGTTGAAGCAATTGACATTACACGTGAAATGTTATATGAAGCAAAAAAACAGTCATATGAAAATGGAATTACCAATATAGAATTTCGTATTGAAGATGTTCATAATATGAAAATTCCAGACAACACATTTCATATTGTTGTCTGTAGATTAGCTGCACACCACTTTTCAAATATCAAAATGGCACTTAAAGAAATGTGCAGAGTTTTAAAAACAGGAGGAAAATTATATATTTTAGATTGTTCTGTAGTTGATGGAGATGAGTCCGAAAAGATGTTTAATGAGATTGAACTATTGAGGGATAGTTCTCATGTATTTTCATATTCACCACGTTTATGGACCAAATTACTAAGAGAGCTTCCTTTAGAAAAAGGACAATTGAATTTCCATAAAGTTTCGTATGAACTACCTCAATGGTTTGAGCTTATGAAAACAGAACAAAAAGATAGGGATAAAATATTTGGAATTTTAGATAATTTATCCCGAAGGGTTAAAGAGTATTATCCTTATAGTGAAAATTATATAACTACATATAGAGTGGAAATTCTGAAAAAGAAAATTTGAGCCAATGGTATTTGCCGCAACTAGTCTTTAAAAGAAGAAGTTACTATAAGGATATTTTTAGAAAATGCATCTTAATAGCCCAGTCTTTTTCATAGGATATGTTTAAATGGTTCGGAGTATGTTGCGATATTAAGGGATAATCTTTGTCAAATGAAGTTATAATTGCTGAGTGTTGAATTCTACCTCTTTTATTTTTATAAAAGATTATATCACCAACATCAAGCATTGATACAGAATCAACTTCTGTACCTTTGGCACCGTATAATTGTTCATCAGCATTGATTTTCAAATACCAGTAAAGTGAACCTGCTACAGTCCATGAAACCGACCACTTGGGGCCGCTGTACCACCATTGATTCTTATGTGAAGACACCATTGGAGCTCCACCGGCTTTAAGACATTGGGATATAAAATTTGTACAGTCACCTCCGTTATCACCTTGTACTGGGAAATATTTATAAGCAGGATTTGGTGATTTAGCATAGTTTAAGGCATAATTTACAGCTTTTATTCTAGAATAAGGTAAATTACTTCTAAAATTCATAATTACTCCACTAAATTGTTTACTTTATAATTTATGTGAATATGTAATAAAAAATTACTTTGTATTTAATATTAAGAACTTATAAAGAGGGGAATCAGTGCTTATCTCTCATCTTTAAAAATTATCCCTTGTGGTAAAAATAGAAAATATATTTTACTTTTTAAAGTATTCTAGCATAGCAAGAACAGATTCATTGCTGATAACGTGTTCTATGGCACAGGCATCCTTATCTGCAATATCTGGCTCAACATCTAAAATTTCAATAAGAAATTTACGGATAACATGATGCTTTTTAGAAGTTTGCTCTGCCAGTTTTTTCCCAGCATCAGTCAAAAATATTTCTTTGTATTTTTCATTTGTAATCAATCCTTTTTCGCTTAGTGTAGTCATTGCTCTATTAGTACTGGCTTTTGTAACACCTAGGCGGTAGGCTATATCAGATACTCTGACTCCTGACTCTTCTTTTGAAAGTTCATATATTGCTTCCAGATAATTTTCCATGGTATAGGTTAATTTATTCATTATTAGTGGTCTCCTTATTAAAAATAGATTTAGCAAGTCATATGATATAAATTTCCGTAATTTATATATTGTATATCAAGTTATTTTTGGGTTTAGGCTAAGTTTGCCTATCTAAACTTCGGAAAAGCCTATCCAGAGATATGGCAGTGCTCATCCTGCACTTTGAAGAATTTGGAAGTGTTAGTTAATTGCAATCTCTAGATAAGATGATCTGATAAGTTAGTTTTTTCTAATTATTCTATAGTTTATCATTCAACATTTATAAAATCAACCTTATATGATTCAATAATAAAAATATATGTGTTTTCCCGTTTGTCCTATGAGAAAATACAAACAGCCACCATTCTATAGGCAAAAATGGTGGCTGTTAATCTTTCCTCACACTTCGGGACAAGTTGATCCGAAGTGACAGAGCTTGTTCCATACAAACAATGGTTTTGTATTAGTTGTTAAGAATGTCAGTATGGCATTTTCTTGAAGTATACTCAACCACCTACTTATTTGTTTGTTTTTTATTATGGTCAATTCCATAGAAAATACGGCGGGTAAAGACACTAATTCCTATCATTATTAGTGCCGCTACATAAAATGGAAGGTATGTGCTGCTTCTTATATGTTCAAAAACAATACCATAAATGAACTGGCCAAGGGGATTTGCACACATACAAACACATATAAAGCATGAAATGACTTTTCCGATTAAGTCTTTAGGCGTTAAAAGTTGCAGATATGTCAGCATCTGAATTTGGAATAATGTTGACAATGCCACTAACAGACCGCACCCAATTAGTAAGATAATATAGATTTCCATAGGCCCTTTTAACGTTTGCAATGCAATTCCTCCTATGAGTATGGACAAAGCGCACCCAATTAGGAGAAATGGGCTTGTCCTTGCTTTCAGCCTATTTGATAATGCTCCGGCAAGTAAACCGCCCAATATAGCACCTACGGCCATTACGCCCTGCGCATATCCATATAACCGATTGGCGGTATCTAGAGCAAACCCCAAACGTTGTGTAACTAAAACGGGAACTCCGATTAAAGTCAAAGAAGTCAATAATAAATTCATAGAGGCGTATATCAAAGATATTTTCCACAGAACAGGCCGCTCCCTGAACATAAAGTGAAAACTTTCTTTAAGGTCGCCCCAACCAGTAGCAAATATATTTCCGTTTAGTTTCTTTTTTTCAAATGGAATGTGAATGAAAATTTCCATTACTGAAGCCGCGAAAAAGCAACCGATACTTACATATAGAATAGGCATTAATCCAATAAGAGAAAATAAAATACCGCCGATTACCGGCCCAGCCATACTGGCCACGGAGTTAATTAGATTAACAATTGAGTTTCCTTTCATGATATGTTCAGTTTCTACCAGAAAGGGTATACTTGCCTGAACCGCTGGCTGATAGGCGCCTTGTATGCCATACAAAATAATCATTGTGATTGCCATAAGTGGAACAATATCTATTTTCCCTGCCAGCAAATAAAACAGAAAAATTAGTATTGCCGTGCTAAAATCCAGAATTACCATGATGTTTTTTTTGTTAACGCGATCAGCAATTATTCCCCCTATCGGAAACAGTAAAATCATTGGAATAAAAGAGACTGCCAAAATTGTTCCAAATAAAACAGATGAGCCTGTTTGATTTAGCAGGTAAAGCGGAAGGGCATACCTTAATATCTGATTACCAAATATGGAGATAATCTGGCCTATCACAACAAGTGTAAAATCTTTTTGGAATATCGTTTTTCTATGCATGGTTATTTGTTCTCCTTTTGAGATGATTTTTATGTCCTTGGACGCATATTTACTGTATCGCGTTTTTGTGTCCTTGTCAACAAAATAACAGCAATAAAAATGCAGCCTGTTTTCAATAGAGTTGGGCTGCCTGTGGTTTCATTTTCATTATTCAAATTTATTTCTATTATAGTTAAGCATTTTTACAATATTTGTGTCTAACAATTTCGTATTCTATAACGTGCTTCAAAAGGATTCTAGTACAATTATAGCTTATCACAACATCCCGACTTAATATCTACCCCTAGTTTCTTTATTTCTGCTTCTAAATGCCTATTATACTTTTCTACGAAACTAAGCATGCTGTCAAATTGTTCCTCGGTTACCTGCTCAAATACGACTTTATCTCGTTCTTGAAACTCTTTGTGCAGTTCCTCATGGACTTTATTAATTGCCTTCCCTTTCTCAGTAAGCCTAAAATAGATTTCTTTATTGTTATCCGGCTTCTGATAGCTTTCGATAAGGCCTTTTTCTATGAGCTTCTTAGTTATTTTACTTATGGCACTTCTAGTCATATAAAAGGACTCTGCAAGTTTTGTGACGTTGGAATCCACATTTCTTTCAATGTATTCGATACAATGTAATTCAGAAGGATTAAAACCTTTAAGACTGTCTTTCATCTTAAATTCATCAAGCCAAATTTTCTTATTAAATAAGTTCCAGAAACCCATTATGACCTGTTCTTCTTTGTTCATGACCTGTCCTCCCACCTGTTGGTGTATTAATAACATTATATTAGATTTTTATTTCTATTTCAACAATGCTTTAGAAATTGTGATACTAGAATAAAAATTTATTAGAATAGATCCGGATTCTAAAGGTGATAATGTGTCTATTGTAAGTTAAAATATGGAAATATTCTGGTATTTTCTCATTTTAATTTGCACTTTTTCTTGATATAGCACCAGAAGCTCCCTTGCGTCCTTGGCAGACAAATTTACATGTAATGTAAAGCTTTATAATCTGATGACCACAAGTCAGTAAAGCAAGCGGTGAATAATAGTTATTTATGGCATTCTGCCAAGTATGAATAAACTTCTGCCATAAAAAAATCGGATTTAGTATGAGCCATTGTTATGTAAATTGTCCAATGTTAAGATTTGTTTGTTAGATAATTCAAACTTGCAGGCTGACGATGAAGTAAAGTAAGAATTTATGCTTGTATACTTCAATGTAATTATGAATAAGATGCATGTACCTATTGGCTAAAGTGCAAAGTTTGGTAGCATTCGTTATGGTTTTCAGTAGTTTTTGTAGGATATTTGTAATTTGAAATAGTTTGCTTACTATATATTGCTCTAATAATAAGGTTATATACTTATGGTAAATATCTATTTAATGTATCCAATTTTATTCTAATTACATATAGTGTAATAGCCCAATTATAAACAATCTCATAAAATCAAAAGAGAATAAGGAGATGAAATTATGCCAGTTATACAAGTTAATCCTAGTGATGATGCATATATATCTCAATTAAATCCTAATACAAATTTTAGCAATTCAAGCCTTTTATTTACGGGAGAATTTGTTCAGCCCAACGATGTATTTAGGAGTTTATTAAAATTTGATTTATCTAATGTTATTCCTCCAGGAAGTAGCGTATTGCAAGCTTCACTAGAGTTATTTGTTTTTAGAAAAGATATGCCTGATGCAGTGTTATCACCTCAAACTGTCAATGTATTTACAAATGCAAGTGGTTTTTCAGAGAATACAGTTACGTGGAATAATGCACCTTCATTGAATCCCACAACCTATTCTGTGAATGTAACAGATAGTGATGTTGGTAATTTTATTAGTATTGATATAACAGATTTAGTGGGTAGCTGGATCGACGGCTCTATTATAAATAATGGAGTCACATTAGTTGGAATAGAAAGTGCTATTGACACTATAATAGGATATTTCTCCAAAGAATGGACAGTTCCTAGTCAGAGACCATTTTTAAATATAGAATATGGTACATTAGTACCTACTGGTATTACGGGACCAACAGGTCCAACAGGAGACACAGGACCAACAGGTCCAACAGGAGACACCGGAGCAACTGGAGCAACCGGTGACACAGGTCCAACTGGGGCAACGGGAGAAACGGGCCCAACAGGAGCAACGGGAGATACAGGAGCAACGGGAGCAACAGGAGATACGGGTCCAACGGGAGCAACAGGAGATACAGGAGCAACAGGAGCAACAGGAGCAACAGGAGCAACAGGAGACACGGGAGCAACCGGAGCAACGGGAGATACAGGAGCAACCGGGGCAACAGGAGACACAGGCCCAACTGGAGCGACAGGAGACACGGGAGCAACTGGAGCAACGGGAGATACCGGAGCAACTGGAGCAACCGGTGACACAGGTCCAACAGGAGCAACAGGAGATACAGGAGCAACTGGAGCAACAGGAGACACAGGAGCAACTGGAGCAACCGGAGACACGGGTCCAACAGGAGCAACAGGAGACACTGGAGCAACAGGAGCAACGGGAGACACAGGAGATACCGGAGCAACCGGTGACACAGGACCAACAGGAGCAACAGGAGACACTGGAGCAACAGGACCAACAGGAGCAACAGGAGACACGGGTCCAACTGGAGCAACCGGAGATACGGGAGCAACAGGAGCAACGGGAGACACCGGAGCAACAGGAGCAACAGGAGACACGGGTCCAACAGGAGCAACAGGAGATACAGGAGCAACAGGAGACACTGGGGCAACTGGGGCAACAGGAGACACCGGAGCAACCGGGGCAACAGGAGCAACGGGAGACACAGGAGCAACTGGGGCAACAGGAGACACAGGCCCAACCGGATCAACAGGAGACACTGGGGCAACAGGAGCAACGGGAGATACCGGAGCAACAGGAGCAACAGGAGACACAGGAGCGACCGGAGCAACCGGAGATACGGGAGCAACTGGATCAACAGGAGACACAGGAGCAACCGGGGCAACCGGAGATACGGGACCAACCGGAGCAACAGGAGACACAGGAGCAACCGGAGCGACAGGAGACACAGGAGCAACCGGAGCAACGGGAGCAACAGGAGATACAGGTCCAACTGGGGCAACAGGCGAAACAGGAGCAACTGGAGTGACAGGAGATACGGGACCAACCGGACCAACCGGCGAAACAGGTGCAACTGGCCCAACGGGACCAACAGGTCCAACTGGAGCAACAGGAGATACAGGAGCAACAGGAGACACAGGACCAACTGGAGCAACAGGAGACACAGGCCCAACGGGACCAACAGGAGACACAGGCCCAACAGGTGCAACCGGAGCGGCAGGAGTAGGATTATCTTCAGCAGTACAATTTGATCCGATAGAAGCACCGAACTATCCACTTGACCAGGTTGTAGAGTATAATGGAAGTCTTTATATAGTAACTTCAGTTCCATCATCTGGAACACCAGATACTTCACCGGATTATAATCTTTTAGTATCTGCAGGAGCAGCGGGAGTAACTGGAGATACAGGTCCAACAGGAGCAACAGGTCCAAATGTATCGGAAGAAGGTTTTTCGGCATTTATTTCTACACTTGATATTTCTGCAAGTACGCAGTTAACAGGATGGACTGTCGATTCTCCATTCTTTGATAATACCAGCTTTGACGAAACTACAGGAAATTACACTGTTCCTGAAACTGGAGTATATTCTATTAAAGCTACAATTAATTATTCTACCACTGCAGCTATATCAGTTGCTATTGGGGCCGGTGTAAATCCTGCCTTTGTAGTTAGAAGAACTTCTCCAACGACTGAGGATTTAATTAGTGGGCTGTTTCCTGTATTAAATATAGCTGTAGTTGTATTAACATTAAGAGGAGTGTTGGGAAGCGGTACGGTTACTTTGGCAGGTGAAGTTGAATTGAATGCAGGAGATGTTATAGGACTTTTCTATGAAGCAAATGGCTTAACAATAGGTCTTGACCTTGGGGGTCCTTCAACAGGTATTGTATGGTCTGTATATCGACTGACCTAATGTTAAGAAATTAGTGTATATTCAAAGATATATCTATAAATTGCTCTATTGTGAACAAGTACTATTTACTTTAAATTTATGGTGATTTTATCCATTCAGAAATATGCATCTTTGTCCATTATAAGTTTAAATTGGTATTAGAGCCTTCCGCTTAAAGCAGAAGGCTCTTTATATAATAAATAAAAAAGTTTTTAATTTGATATTAAAGTTCATTAAAAGGAGATGATTTTTTGAAAGATTCCATAACTGTGAGTTTATGTATGATAGTAAAAAATGAAGAAGATACTATAGGCAGATGTTTAGATTCTGTAAAGGATGTAATAGATGAATTTATAATAGTAGATACAGGTTCTTCTGACAATACTAAAGATGTGATAAAAAAATATACGGATAATATTTATGATTTTGAATGGATTGATGATTTTTCAGCTGCAAGAAACTTTGCATTTAGTAAGGCAACTAAAGATTATATTTTTTGGCTGGATGCAGATGATGTACTACTTCCTGAAGATGTAGAAAAGTTTAAAGCTTTGAAGAAAAATTTAGATACCTCCATAGATTCTGTAACGATGAGATATAATGTAAGCTTTGATGAATATAGTAATGTAACCACAAGTTATAGACGCAATAGATTAGTTAAAAAAGAAAAGAATTTTAAATGGATTGGTTTTGTTCATGAGTATTTAGAGGTATATGGAAATATAATTAATAGTGAAATCAGTGTAACTCACAAAAAAATAAACTATTCGCCTAATCGTAATCTTGAGATTTTTCAAAATAAATTAAAAGAAGGAGTGGAATTTACTCCTAGAGATATATTATATTATGGAAATGAATTATATGAGCACAGAATGTTTGAAGATGCTTTAAAATATTATAATGATTTTTTAGATTCAAAAAGAGGATGGTATGAGGATAATATTCATGTTTGTGGAAAGATATGTGACTACTATCAATCAATTAATAATGGTGAGGAGTGCCGTAAATATGCATTTAAAAGTTTTGAATATGATTCTCCAAGAGCTGAAGCATGCTGCAGACTTGGTTTTTCCTTCTTACAGGAAAATAAGATTAATCAGGCAATATTTTGGTACGAAACAGCTGCAAATTTAAAAAAGCCAATAAATAGCTTGGGGTTTTTTAGTGATGCCTGCTGGACGTGGCTTCCTCATTTACAATTGTGTGTTTGTTATGACAGAATAGGTAAACATCAATTAGCTTATGAGCACAATGAAATTGCAGGGAAATTCAGACCTAATGATAAAAAAATACTTTACAATAGAAATTATTTTCAAAGCATAGGGATTAAATAAGAATATCAAACTATTCTTAGGTTTGGATAAATAATTTTTCATATTATAATAAGGCTGTGAAGAGTTAGATTCTGCAGCCTTTATTATTTATGCTTTACATAGAGTTTTTGTTCTTAATTGAATAAATTGTTATTTTTTTAATAATAATCTAAAACAATATAATCCTCCAATTAATTTAGAATATATGGCATTAGGGTATATTTTAGGGTCAAATGAGTCTACAAATTTAAATCCAGTATTCTTTAAACAGTCAACTAGCAAATTTAAATCCGTAGTTGGGTAATCAATAGTTAATACAAGCAGCCCATCTTTTTGTAAAACTCTATAAAATTCACTAATAGATTTTTTTATATCTTCTACAGTAAGGTGTTCAAGTACTGAAATACAATAGACTTTATCAAATTTATTGTTCTCGTAGGGAAGAGCTATCAAACTGCTATTTGAAAATTTTATTTTATCTATATACTTGGCGGCTTTTTTAACATCTTCTTCATCAAAGTATTCACTAACTCTTGATAAGATTTTATTTTTATCTAATATATCAGTATCAATGTCGCAGGCATATACATTTTTACATATACTGGCTAAATAAAATTTAAATGGATGAGGAGCACCGCAGGCTGCATCTAAACAAGTGTCATTTTCTTCTGAGAAATTTGATGCCCAGGTATATTCATAGCATCTGCTCCACCAATCATCAGGAAATTTTAATAGACATTCTGTTTTTTCTTCATCAGTATTAATTATAAATCTAGAAGATTTTTTATTTGTACAACATTTTTTAATATCATTTTCTCCAATATACTTATTGTATTTTCTGTACATGTCAGGGTTTACTATAGATTTATGATATTCACCTATGAAAAAATTATTGTCAGGATAAATTCTAGCTAATTCTTTTAATCCATAGGATCCATATTCTAATTTTAATCCTTGATAATTTTTATTGAATGATTCAGACAAGTTTGGAAGTTTAAATCTTTGAAATAATGTTTTATGATAGACACAGGATTTATGACATATTTTAGGTGTCCATTTTTTACTTGTCCCCATGTAATAATTATATCCTAATAAAATACTATCGTCTTCATAACCTTGGGTACCTGTTAAAAATCCTACATCATAAGGACATAATTCCTTTAATATACTTAATTTGTGAATGACAGGATGTACAAATCCATGGGTGATTTTATCTTCTCCCTTTGCAGATAAGTATTTGATTCTAGCCTCTAAACTAGTAATAGTATTTGGAGAAATCTCATCTGGAAAATCAGTTACTATTTTTGGAGATATCATAGGTTCTTCAGATGAATTCAAATAATCAATTAAAGGTTCAGTCCAATTAGGCGGGAAAATCATATCAACATGAGCTTCTGTAACATAATCAATATGATAATAGTTTTCTATAATATATCGAAATCCTATATATCTAGATAGTGTAATACCTACATTTTCACCATTACCCAATAGCTTATAGTTAAAATTAAATTTTTGTAAAATGGAACTTAATTCTTTATTAGATAAACATCCTTGATTGAAAATTAGTAAATTGACATCCTTAGAATAAGACAAACTTTCTAAACACTGATATGCCATCGCTATATCTTCATTATAATTTTCTTTATTTATGAAAAACGGTATCATATAAATATTCATTATTAAGAAACCTCCTGCTTATAATTGATAAATATATTATATGAAGGTGAAATCATAAAAGTGACCTGTTCCTTTGGAATTTTCATATCAATGGGTTTAACAGATTCAGATGATATTATGAGAAGACATAATCTTTAGATAAAATAATGCTATTATCGTGTATAGGCAAAAATTAAATTGATGAATAGTATATAGGGAGAATAATTTACTAGGTAATTATTTTATCTACAGTAAATTATATAGGAGGAAAATTGATGAATGAGAATACAAAAGTTTTAATAGGGAGTCCTATAAGGCAAACCTATAATATATTAGTAAACTTTATAAGCTCTCTATCAAATATTATGGAAGAGGGTATAAATATAGAGTATTTTTTTATAGATGATAATGACGATATTAATTCAAGTACTTTGCTTAAAAATTTTGCTGTGGAATCTAAAAATAAGGTTATTATCGAGGCAGGAGAAAAAATAGACACTTATGTGCGTACGGAAGACACACACTATTGGAAAGAAAGTTTAATCTGGAAAATAGCGCAATATAAAAATAGAATTATAGAATATGCTAAAGAAAATTGTTATGATTATTTATTTTTGATAGATTCAGATATAATGCTGCACCCTAAGACATTATCAAGTTTAATAAATAGTAACAAAGATATAATATGTGAGGTATTTTGGACCAGATGGCAAAAAAATGCAGATGAATTGCCACAGGTTTGGATGTGTGATGAGTATTCATTTATCACTAAAGAAAGAAATGAAATATTGACTGAAGAAGAATCTAATAAAAGATATACAGATTTTATAGAAAAATTAAAAAAACCAGGTATATATGAGGTAGGAGGCTTAGGTGCATGTACCTTAATAAGTAAAAAGGCCCTGAATAAAGGAGTTAATTTCAATAAAATCTATAATTTGTCTTTTTGGGGAGAGGATAGACACTTTTGTATAAGGGCAGCAGCATTAGGCTTTAAGCTGTATGTTGATACCACTTATCCGGCTTACCACATATATAGAAGAGAGGATTTAAAAGGAGTAGAACAATTTAGAAATAAATGTATATATGATATTAATAATTCTTTATATTATGAACGAATAAGAATTGATAAAGATACAGGAAATAAGCTAACGCTTGTAATGCTTGTAAGAAATGAAAGTAAAAAATTTTTGGAAAGGGTTTTAACACATGCAGTTAAGTATATAGATAATGCTGTGATTTTAGATGATGCCAGTGAAGACAATTCAGTTGAAATATGTAAAAAGGTACTTGAAAATGTACCATTGACTTTAGTTGAAAATAAAGAACACGGATTTAATAATGAAGTTGTTTTGAGAAAGCAATTATGGAAAATAGCAACAAGTATAAATCCAGATTGGATGTTATTTTTAGATGCTGACGAAATTTTTGAAGATAGAATATGTGAAGTCATCAGAGCATTAATTAACCAACCTAATTTTGATTATTATGCCTTTAGATTATATGATATGTGGGACGAGAATCATTATAGAGAAGATTTTTATTGGGGGGCACACAAGTATTATAGACCATTTTTAATAAGATATCAGCCCAATTTCAATTATATCTGGGATGAAAAACCACTGCATTGTGGTAGAATTCCTAAGAATATATTTAGCCTTCCGGGGTGCATATGTTATGTAAGATTAAAACATTTTGGCTGGTCTACCAATGAATTAAGACAATCTAAGTATATCCGGTATTTAAGAGCAGATCCTGAAGGTAAATACGGGAGTTTAGAACAGTATAAATCCATTATAGATGAAAATCCAAGATTAATAAAATGGGAGTGACTTATGAGATATTAGTATCAGAATATAAATATTAAAATTAGGGATACTAATTTTGAGGTGATAGTATGTCTAAGAATAAAAATTCCGATAATAAAACATTTGAAAATCCAATAAATGATCAACAAAAACTTGCTAACCTTGAAAACTCCATTCAGGTTAACGGTTCTTATATTAATCAAACACACAATTCAAAAAAAGAGGCATTGGGTTCCAATAATAAAAGATAAGGAGAAGGATATGAGCAAGAGAAATAAAAAAAGAAGCACTAGAAATGAAAAAAGACAGGATGGAAAATTTCATTCCAAGCATATAAAACATGATCCTCAAGCAGAAAGTGCAAGAGCTGTTTTTGATTTAGATAATGACAATACAGAGAACAAAAATGAGTCCTTCTAAAAATTTATTTCAAGAGATAAATTATCATCTGTTAAAGGATGAAGAACCATCAAAATATCTAAATAGTATAATCAACTATAAGGAATTTCAAATATATCCTTTTAATATGTTATATGAGCTTAAAAGAACTGAACAGTCACTGCGATATCATCCAGAAGGTAATGTTTGGAACCATACATTGATGGTTGTGGATGAGGGGGCCAGAGTAAAAAATAAAAGTAAGAATGTTTCAGCATTTATGTGGGCGGCACTACTTCATGATATTGGCAAACCATCTACCACAAAAGTTAGAGGAAATAAAATAACCTCTTATGACCATGATAAAGTGGGAGCAGAACTTTCAAAAGATTTTTTATCTGAGTTTACAAATAACATTGAATTTATAGATAAAGTTTGTTATTTGATAAGATACCATATGCATATACTTTTTGTGTTAAATAAGCTGCCTTTTGCAGACATAAAAGGTATGAAGAAATATGGAGATGTTTATGAAGTAGCTTTACTTGGGTTGTGTGATAGACTGGGAAGAATTGGATGTAATAGAGCTAAAGAGGAAAATAATATAAAATTATTTATTGAAAAATGTATTAAAAATTAGTGAGGATATGGGTAAAAAAGAGCTATTGCGTTAGCGATTTTTTAAATCGTTAGTGTAATAGTTCTTCTATTTTTTGAAGTTTTTGAAACGGAATTTTATGTTTAATCGTCTAAATTTATGAAGGCATAAAGATAAAAATCAGAGGATTTATACATGAATGAAGGAAATGTGGAATTTAATATCAGAGAAATAAATTTTTAATTTATTAATATAAAAATGTAAGGAGTGTTAACTTTGAAAGGTATTAACTTGTTAAAAAGGAAATGGCCATTAATTTTTATGTCTACAGTTATGTTTCTCTTCTTATTTGGAACGATTTCAGCTTCCAATTATAAGGTATTAGCTGCAGAAACCAGAACCATAAATGTTACTGGAGATGGTGAAGTGAATGTAGTACCTGATATTGCTAATTTATCTTTAGGAGTAACTACAGAAGATAGTACGGTAGACAAAGCCCAACAAAACAACTCTGCTGCAATAAATAAGGTTGTTGAAGCTATAAAAGCAGCAGGAGTAGCAGCTGAGGATATTAAAACCTCAAATTATTATATTAACCCTAAATATAATTATAATGAGGAAACAGGAACTAGTACAATTATTGGATATACAGTTGATAGTACTTTGAATGTTACAGTTAAAAATATAGCTTCAGTTGGAAATGTAATTGATATTGCGGTGGCAAATGGGGCGAATAACTCAAATGGAGTAACTTTTGGAGTTAGTGATTATGAAAAATACTATAATAAAGCCTTGGCAAATGCCATATTAAATGCAAAATCTAAAGCACAGGCAATAGCTGATACATTGGATGTGAAACTATCAACTTTAACTACAGTAACAGAGAATTCAAATGGCATTCCTAGTGAATATCCTGTTTTCTATGATTCATCATCAGTAAAAAACTCTGGAGGACAAGGTACTACTATAGAAACAGGACTTTATAAAATAAAAGCTAATGTAAGCTTAGTCTATCAGTATTAGAATACAGACAGAAATATATAGACAAGCTGTTTTTACCTAAAAGAGTTAAAGCAGACTATAAACAATTTAAGCGATTGTTTATAGTTTATTTTTTGTGAAAATTTTTAAAAATAGTAGTTATATTAATCTTGTATAAAAGTTTAATATAAATCAATTCTATGAAAAATGGTATAGCCATTAATAACTTCACTATATAATAAAAATAAAAGTAACATTTATACTTATGATTAATATTATAGAAGTATAGAACACATGATGAAAAAAAAGAATACCTAAATAAATTATTTTAAAGATGACAAGGAGGGATCTTTATGTCAAGATGTGGTCGTAGATATGATAGTGGTTGCGGTGGATTTGGACGTGGAAAAGAAGTACTAGTTATAATAATACTTTTATTATTATGTTGTGGTGCTAATTGCGGTAGTATTTGCTAAAGAGAATGTTTTAAATAACTAAGGAAGTAAAAAAGATTTAATAAAAAGATACATGCTTTTTATTAAATAGATTTTGTAATTCACCAATTAGCCTTATAGGCTTATAAAGCGATAAGGCATGAAACAGATGATGATAAGTTAGATAACTTAAAATATGTGTTTAAGGATAACAAGGAGGGATCTTTATGTCACGCAGATGTGATGGTGGATATGGACATGGACGCGGAAAAGAAATAGTAGTAATAATAATAATATTATTATTATGCTGTGGATGCGGATGCGATTCATGGTGCTAGAATGAATTATTAAAGGGGAAACGAAAAATTTTTCGTTTCCTTTTTAATTGTCAAAATAATAAATTTCTTAAAGTTTCCAGATCTTTTATTACAATGTTATTTCTATGAAAGTCTATTATATTATCCCTTTTCATATTTATAAGTTCCCTTGAGAGAGAGGGCCTCGGAATTCCAAGCAGTTCTGCCATTTCTTTTCGTGTATAGGATAAATGTATCTTTAAATTTTTTTTCTGGGCATATTCCTCTAAAATATAAAAAGCAATTTTTTGACGAATAGTTTCATAAGATATGTTTTTAAGTTTTCTATTTAACATTAATATTTTGTCGGATAATAAAGTCATGAAGTTATTTAAAAATGCAGGAAATAAGGGAAATATGTTCAATATATCCTCTTTGGAGATAAACATTATAATAGATTCATTTGATGAAACTATGGTAGCAGGGTAGGTGCTCCTGTTAGAAAATATTATAACTTCTCCAAAAATATCACTTTCTTCCAGCCTGCTTATTGTAATAGTTTTTCCAGAGGCGAATATTTTTTGTACCTCCACATTTCCTTTTATAACTATGCCTATTTTGGAACAATTCCATTCTTCCACGGCTATAATTTCTCCTTTAGAGTAGGAGGAGAGGGTATAATTTATATTTTTTAAAAAATCTTCTATGGATTCTTTAGAAAAATTTTTTGTAAGCACACATTTCTCTAGTGCATTAATAGCGTTTTCCATATTAGTCTCCCATTATCTGATATAATATTTTTACACTTAATTATTACACGTGTAACGTAAGTTACAGATATTAAAATTATATTCTATTATAATGAACATATCAAGATAAGGGAGGAATATATGATGATAAGAAAAATTGTTGATATAAATGAAGAAAAGTGTAATGGATGCGGTTTGTGTGCAGAGGCATGTCATGAAAATGCCATAGAATTGGTAAATGGGAAAGCAAAGCTTATAAGTGATGAGTATTGTGATGGACTGGGAGACTGCCTTCCTGAGTGTCCTACTGGCGCTATAAGTATAATTGAAAGGGAAAGTAGAGCATATGATGAGGAGCTTGTTACAAAGAGAATTAAAGAAATAAAAAAATTGAAAGAACAAAAACCAATGCCCTGTGGATGTCCGGGTACAGCTGCAAAAAAAATAAAGAGAAATTACCATGATGATAAAGTAAAGGTGAAAAATACAGAGAATATATCAGATGCATTAAAGAGTACATCTGAATTAAATCAATGGCCCGTTCAATTAAAACTTATAAATAGCAATGCAGACTATCTTAAAGAGGCAAACTTACTTGTAGCTGCTGACTGTAGCGCTTATGCCTACGGTAATTTCCATAAAGATTTCATAAAGAACCACATCACGGTAATAGGATGTCCTAAACTAGATGATATAAAATATTATGAGGATAAATTTATAGAAATTATAAAAAACAATAACTTAAAAAGTATAACTGTGGTCAGAATGGAAGTACCCTGCTGCAGCGGCATTGTAAATGCAGTTAAAAATGCTATGTTGAAAACACAAACTATACTTTCATACAGGGAAGTTATAATATCTACAGAGGGGAATATTATTTTCAACTCTTAACTATTTTCAAAGGTACCGTAAACTAAGGGGGAGTAATTTTGAACCATTACTTTCCCTTTGCTTATGACAGTATTAATATTTAATTTATTGTCTAATAAAATTAAATCAGCATCACAGCCTTCAGTTATTTTGCCTTTGTTTTTCAATTTTAGCAATTTTGCAGGGGAGGAAGTAAGGGGAATGAGAGCCAGCTCCAAAGGTATACCCAACTCTATAGATTCTTTTATTGAGTTAATGTTTGTATTTGGCATACCTCTGGTTAGTTTAGTTAGATTACCTTTGTCATCAAAGAATGGCATACTGCCTCCAGCATCAGAACTCATTGTTATGTGATAAGGAGAAATATGTTCTTTTAGTAATGTATTGTATAGCTGAGAGGCACTTACAGCTTCATCTCCTTCATTTTTAATTCCAGTGGTTATGTCCACAAAACCACCGATTTTTACATATTCTACACATTGTTTACGTAATAGACTATTTCTATTAAGGTGTGTAGGCAATAAGTTCTCAAAAGGTATATTTGAGTTATCTATCAAATTAAATACGGCATTTAATCCATTCTTTCCATCACCTACATGCATATGTAATATTCCGCATTTGTCTGAAATGAGTCCACCTACTCTGGTTTCACAGGCTAAATGTATTAAATCATTTTCAGAAGGATGACTTCCCCTGTGATCTGAAATGGCTATTTCACCGGCCCCTATTATTTTATCTACGAGTATTATATCTCCTCTTATGCTGTCTGTAAGGGTTCTTGTAGGTACTGCATAACATCCTGTCCAGCAGTATGTAGATAAGCCTTCTATTTCAAGAGCTCTTGATTTTGCCAGTAATGCACCCATATTTCTTGTTATTCCGTCTGTACCCAAAAGACCTATACAGGTTGTAATGCCATTTAAAGTAAAATCTGTGAGATTCATCTCGGGGGTACGGGTATTAAATCCTCCTTCACCTCCAGCACCGTTTATATGTATGTGAAGGTCAATTATACCCGGAGCTGCTTTTAGGCCATTTCCCTCTATTATTTCAATTTCAGGAAAATTTCCTTTGGGTATATGTGTATTTTCAGATATATAGGCTATTTTATCAAAACATATTAATATGTCTTTTTTTCCCAAAGACTCGGGAGCAAATATTTCTACATTTTTTATTAAAATCATAATTGAACACATCCTGAAGATATTTTAATATATATTATGGTTTACTATTTTGATTTAATTTAAACATAGAAATACTAAATTTTAAATATATCCATTTAATCCTCGTATAGAAATTTCCCCAGATATAAGATTTTCACGGGTTCCATTTTCATATTGAACTATTAATCCTCCATTTTTATCTAGATCTAAAGCTTTTGCAAAGGTTTCATTTTCCCCTCTAATTATTCTTATAATTTTTCCTATAACGGCAGAATTGGTTCTGCAAATTTTTATAGAAGATTCAATATTTTGTGTTTTTTCAAATTCTTCATATAAGTATTCGAATTTATTTACTAAATTTCCTACAAAGGATTTTCTATCTAAAGTAAGTCCTGTCTCTATTTTAATAGATGTGGCTTTACTCAGTATATCCTTTTGAAAATCTTCTTCACCTAAGTTGGCATTTATACCTATCCCTAATACTACATAGTGTACTTTATTCATTTCGGCATTCATTTCAGTTAAAATACCACATATTTTTTTACCATTGAGTATTATATCGTTAGGCCATTTTATAGTTGCTTCTATTTTAAAATCCTTTAAGCTTTCTATTACGGAAGCGGCGGCTATTTGAGTGAGCTTAGGTATTTGCATGGGGTTTATATCTGGCCTTAAGATTATAGATAGCCATATACCCTTGTACTTAGGAGAACACCATGCTCTTCCCAGCCTTCCGCGGCCTCCTAGTTGTTCCTCAGCTATGACTAAAGTGCCATGATTTTCACCTTTACTGGCCAGCTCTTTTGCTTTATTATTAGTAGAATCTACGCTTTCAAGATAGACAATTTTTTTACCTATATACTTTGTTTTTAAGTATTTTTCAATTTCTTCAAAAGATAGCATGTCTGGAGATTCCAATAATTTATATCCCTTTTTGGAAGAAGAGTCTATTATATAGCCTTCTTTTTTTAAATTATTTATGTATTTCCACACAGCAGTACGGCTTACACCCAGTTTGTCGCTTATTAATTGACCGGATACAAATGTATGGGTATTTTTTTTTAATATATGAAGTACTTCATATTTCATATAAAAAACCACCTTTTTATAGTATTTAAGGGTATTATAACACAGTTACACACTTTCTAGAGATGTTATAATGTTATTAATTATATATATTTAGTAATGTTTAATTATTTTTACATTAAGTTAATGCTTATGTAAACTTATATAGATATAATTTGTATATTTAAAAATTTATTATTCAAGAAAGGGTAAATTATATGAGTGCAATATCAAAATACTTATATGTTATTTCATTAGATGCATTATCTAGTTTGGATTTTCAATATATCAGCACTTTACCCAATTTTAAAAACTTTCTAGCTGAAGCTTCCTACTGTAAAAATGTGTATAGTGTATATCCTACATTAACTTATCCTGCCCATGTATCTATTGTTACAGGAAAATATCCTAAAAATCATGGAATAGTAAATAATACTTTGCTTCAGCCTAATAGAAAATCTCCAGATTGGTATTGGTATAGGGATAATATAAAAGGAGATACTTTTTATGACCTGGCTGTAGAAAAGGGAATGAAAGTAGGAGCACTGCTGTGGCCTGTTACTGCGAAGTCAAAAATACAGTACAATATGCCGGAGATTTTTGCCAATAGGTTTTGGAAAAGTCAGATTCTGGTGTCCTTGTTAAATGGTACTCCTTTATTTCAATATGAGTTAAATAAAAGGTTCGGTTATTTAAGAGATGGTATAAGACAACCCAACCTTGATAATTTTGTTCACCAGTCATTATTATATACTATAGAGAATAAGTGGCTGGATTTAACTTTAGTGCATTATACGGATTTAGATAGCATAAGGCATGATTATGGCTTTAATTCCAAGGAGGCCAAACTTGCTTTAAAAAGGCATGATAAAAGAATAGGAGAAATAGTACAGGCACTTAAAGAAAAAGGTATATATGAGGAAAGTACTATTATTATTTTAGGTGACCACAGCAGTCTGGATGTGAATAAGGTAATTAATCTTAATATCCTTTTGAGAGATAGAGGGTATATTGAAGTCAATTCAAAAGGTAAGATAATTGACTATAAGGCTATATTTAAAAGTTGTGATGGTTGTGGGTATTTATACGTAAAAGAAAATAATTTTAAAATATTAAAAGAAATTACAAAGTTAATTGAGGATTTCAATAGAGTACATGAATGTATAGATGCTATTTATTCCAGGGAAAAAGCTTTAGAATTTGGTGCTGATGGGAGGTGTTCTTTGTTGCTTGAGGCAAAACTTCCCTATTATTTTCAAGATAAGATTTGTGGAAAGTTGATAGAGGAATTTAATGGGGGGAATTTACAGAGAGAAAATGGATGTAAGTTATGCAACCATGGATATTCTCCTTTTAAGCCTGATTATACTACTGTATTTATGGCATCAGGCAAGGGGATAAAAAAAGGAGTAATTGTAGAAGAGATGAGTTTAGTGGATGAAGGACCAACTATTGCTAAGCTGTTAGGATTAGAATTGAAAAATACAGATGGAAAAGTCTTAGAATATATATTGGATGAAAATTGTACAAAACAAATTAGTAATTAATAGCAATGTTAAAAGAGCTTATCAGTTATGGGATAAGCTCTTTAGCTTGAGAAAATTAAATTAATCTTAAAATGTACCGGTACATTTGGCAAATATGATATATAAAATATAATATAATTATCTGATTTTAAATCACTTAATAAATATTATAGGGGGAAAAATAGTATGAACAAATATGAAATAAATAAAAATTTAGCTCAAATGTTAAAAGGTGGAGTGATAATGGATGTGGTAAATAAAGAACAAGCCGTTATTGCTGAAAAGGCAGGAGCTTGTGCTGTTATGGCTCTTGAAAGAGTACCCTCAGATATAAGAAAACAGGGTGGAGTTGCAAGAATGTCCGATCCTAAAATGATAAAAGAAATAAAAAAGGCGGTGTCAATACCTGTTATGGCAAAAGTTAGAATAGGACATTTTGTAGAAGCTCAGGTATTACAGCAATTAAATATAGATTTTATAGATGAAAGTGAGGTTTTAACTCCTGCAGATAGCTTTTATCACATAAATAAGTGGGATTTTGAAGTACCTTTTGTATGTGGAGCTAGAAATTTGGGAGAAGCACTTAGAAGAATAGGGGAAGGAGCATCCATGATAAGGACTAAAGGAGAGGCTGGCACTGGAAATGTAGTTGAAGCTGTAACCCATATGAGAACTATGATAGATGAGATAGGAAAAGTTAAAAGTGCAAAACCTGAAGAACTCATGACATTTGCAAAAGAATTTCAGGCACTTTATGATTTAATAAAATATGTATGGGAAAATGGAAAACTTCCTGTAGTAAACTTTGCAGCAGGTGGAATTGCAACTCCTGCAGATGCAGCACTTATGATGCAGTTGGGGGCCGAAGGTGTATTTGTAGGCTCGGGAATATTTAAATCTGAAAATCCAGAAAAAAGAGCCCATGCTATTGTACTTGCCACAACTTATTACAATGATCCTAAGACAATTCAGGAAGTTTCAGAAGATATTGGAGAGCCCATGCCTGGAATTGAAATTGAAAACTTAAAAGAGAAATATGCAGGGCGGGGATGGTAGGATATGAGAATAGGAGTATTATCATTTCAAGGAGGGGTAATAGAACATATTCATCATATTGAATCACTTAAAGCTATTCCTGTAGAAATAAAGAATAAATATGAATTAAATAATATTGATGGGATTATACTCCCAGGTGGAGAGAGTACTACTATGGGTAAACTTTTAATGGATACAGATATGCTTGAACCTTTAAGAGAAAAAATACTCAAAGGACTGCCAACCTGGGGAACTTGTGCCGGTATGATATTACTTGCAAATTCCATAGAGAATTCAAATAAAAGTTATCTTAAGGTTATAGATATTAAAGTAAGAAGAAATGCATATGGAAGTCAAATAGATAGTTTTTATTATGAGACACTAATTCCTGATATATCATCTTCTAAGATACCTCTGGTTTTTATAAGAGCCCCCTTTATTACCTACCTTGGCAGTAATGTGAAAAGTTTATGCAGTATAAAAGGCAATGTAGTTGCTGCAAGATATAAAAATATTCTCGTAACTTCATTTCATCCTGAACTTACAGATGATTTAAGTTTTCATAAATACTTTTTATCTACGTGCAGATAAAAAATTTAGAACTTTAGAATGATAGTATTTAAATTAAACATAGGTTAATTCTAAGTTAAGTTTAATTTAAGAATGCAATTTCTTAACCATAAGTTAAAATTCATACATTATCATAGTAGATAATGGCATTTTTCATATATAGAATTTAATTAGGAGGGAATTGCAGTGTTTCAAATGAGGCAATTTAAATTATCAGAGTTACCTAATTACATAAAGAACAAGATAAAAAAATTTAAGTTACCCTTTATAGTAAGTAAAATAAAAAAATTTAATTTATCATTTGTAATAAGCAAAATAAGAGAATTTCAGTCTCCATTTTTAAAAGCTAAAATAAAGAGATTGGGCTTATTGTCTTTTAATAGTGTAGTTGTGAAGATAATTGCCCAGATAGCTCTATTGGTTGTATTAATCTGTGGTGTTCTTGGAGTAATAGCCTGCTATAGTTCCTATAAGACAATGGAAAAAAGTATAGATTCTTCACTTCAGGATAAAGCGGTGGAATCATCTAAATTGATAGCATCCATGTTAAATCAGGAAGCTAAAGTTATGATTGAAATAGCAAATAGAGAAGAAATAAAGTCTATGAATCCTCTTTCTCAAATTCCTGTCTTAGAAGAAAGGGCAAAAGCATTAAATTATGCAAGTCTTAGTGTAATGAATTTAAAAGGACTAACTTATATCCAAAGTGGGGAAAAAACACAGATGAATTTAGAAAGTAATGATTCAAAATATCTTAGAAATGCATTGAATGGGAATACGGAAATTGAAGGTCCTTATTTTAATGTTAACGGAGAACAAATAATTGCAGTTGCCGTTCCTATAAAGGATAATAGCAGTAAGGTTGTGGGAGTATTATTTTCAAATATCAGTATGGAAAATTTAAATAAACTTGTTCAGAGTATGAAAGTTGGTAAAAGTGGGTATTGTTTTATAATTAATGAACAGGGTACTAAAGTAGTTCATAAGAATTTAACCCTGGTTTTAAATGGGGATAATACCATAAAAAATGCGAAGAAAGATAAATCTCTTACCTCTCTTGCAGAACTGGAAGGAAATATGATAAAGGGCAAAAGTGGGTCAGGCTACTATAAGGAAGGAACAAAGGATATGTTTATGGCATATTCACCTATACCTAATTCACATTGGTATCTTGGAATCACCATAGATAAAAAAGAGATATTTAATGAAGTACAGGTGCTTAAATACAAAATAATCTTTATAACTGTTATATTTATAGTGGTAGGGCTTCTTATGGCACTGCTTATAGCAAGGGGCATAAAAAAACCTCTATTTAAAATAAGGGAATATGCTCTTGAATTATCTAAATTTAATTTAAACTATAGTATACAAATTGAACAAAAAGATGAATTTGGAGACACAGCTTCAGCGTTAAATTATGCCATGGAGGATATAAAAAATATTATAGAAGGCATAAAAAAAGAAAGTAGACAAACACTTAAAGTTACTAATAGTGTAAATGAAATGTTTGAAAAATCCAATAAAGAACTAAATCTTGTATGTGATAAATCCTCTGAAATATGTTCTAATATATCACAAACATTGTATTCCATAGAAGGAGTAGATGAAAAAATTTCAAAAGTAAAAGATAAAATACGTGGTATAGTAAGAGAAGTTAATGGAGGAATGATCCTTATAGAGAGTATAAAGGAAAAAGCTGCAAATATTAAAAAGGATACAGAAGAGTCAAAACGTAATTTAGAAGATTATTATATTAAATCCAGTGAAAAATTGAAAAAGTCATTAGAAGCGGTTAAAGTTGTAAGTACTATTTCAAAAGTGGCAGAAAAAATAAAACATATATCAAAAAATATAAATTTGCTGGCTTTAAATGCCCGTATTGAGTCTGTAAAAGCAGGAGAATATGGAAAAGGATTTATGGTAGTGGCAGAGGAGGTGGGAAAGCTTGCTGTACAGTCCTCTGATATGGTAAATACCATACAGGACAATGTAAAGGATATTTTATTATCTGTAGTAGAACTGTCGGATTCAGCAGAGGGAATGTTAAAGATGATAGAGAATAATATTCTGTCAGACTATGAAAAAGTTATAGACATAAGTAATGAATATGAAGAAGATGGTAGAAAATTCGAGTCTGTGATACAAATATTTTCTGAATTAACGGAAAATGTTAACAGCTCATCTGTAGAAATAAGTGAAATAATGGATTCGATAGTAGATTCTGCAAATCAGTGTACGGAAACTTCTATAAATATATCAGATAATATAGAAAAAATAGAAAGTGAGAACAAATCCATAGCAATGTTTACTGTGGAAAATGCATCAAAGGCCAGCAATCTTCTTCACATATTAAAAAAATTCAATACTTGATGACAAATTATGTGATTTTGAGATGTAACTAAAAATAAAATTTAATTGTAATTTTCTATTAAAAAGTAGTATAATTAAAAACATAAAAGTTAATATTAAATTAGGGGGTTTTCTTATGTTAAACGGAAAAAAAATTCGTGATATAAGAGTAAGTTTAGGGTATACTACTCAGGATATCCAAAATATTACTAGAAATACCAAATTTAAAACTTCAATCTCAAAATCTTATTTAGAAGAACTGGAGAGAGGGGATAAGAAAAATCCGAGCCTTGAAAAAGTTGCTGTAATTGCAAAAATACTTGGCTGTAAAATTGATGATTTAATATTAAGTGCATAGATTTTAAAATTAATTTTTATAAAATTTTATATATGGATAATAGTTAAAATTAATAATATGTAACATAGTAACATAAGCTGCAGGTATATCTGCAGCTTTAATTGTTTAATATACAATAAGACGGATATTATAATATTGAGTTGAAAGAGAGGATAGACTGGAAATTATGTTGGATGTGTGCTTGTTAGGATGTGGAGGAAGTATGCCTATACCGGACAGAAATCTTACAGCTATGATAGTTTCCTACCAAGGAAGAAAGTTGCTTATAGACTGTGGTGAAGGTACTCAGGTAAGTTTAAAAATATTGGGATGGAAAATTAGAAATATAGACGTGATTTTATTTACACATTTTCATGCAGATCATATAGCAGGACTTCCGGGACTACTGCTTACCATAGCAAATTCAGGAAGATTAGAGCCTATAACTATAATAGGACCTTATGGATTGATAAAAATTGTTATGGGTCTTAAAGTAATAGCACCGGTACTTCCCTATAGTATAGAGCTAGTTGAACTTCATGGAAAAGAGAAATATTTTCAAAAAATAGGATACTTTAATATAAATATATTATCTGTAGATCATGGAATACCTTGTTTTGCATATTCAATAGATGTACAGAGAAATAGAAAATTCGATAGGGAGAAGGCCTTAAAAAATAAAGTACCGTTGATTTTCTGGAGTAAACTTCAAAAGGGAGAAGAAATAAAACAAAGGGATAAATTGTATACACCTGATATGGTGCTTGGATATGGTCGTAGAGGATTAAAAATATCCTATTGTACAGATTCAAGACCTAGTAGGGAATTGGTTGAATTTGTAAAGAAATCTGATGTTTTTATATGTGAAGGAATGTATGGAGATGATGAAAAAAAGCATAAGGCTATTTCATATAAGCATATGATTTTTTCGGAAGCGGCAGTTATTGCTAAAGAGGCAGAGGTAGAAGAACTATGGCTCACCCACTTTAGTCCTTCCCTGATTGAACCACAAGCCTATATAGAAAATGCTAAAAATATATTTAAAAATACTATAATAGGACAGGATAGATATGTGAAAAGTATTAATTTTAAAGAATAAACATAATGTAGTAATATCATACAATGTGATCTTCAATTAAATATACCAAAATAAATACTATTAATTTTAGTAGAAATATTGTAGATTTTACCTTATAATATTATTATGCAATTGCTAAGGTGAAAATAAGATACATAAACAATAGGAGTTATGAGGTGGTTTTGCATGTTGGAGTATCATAATAACCATAATGATATAGGAGCACTCCTTGAACATTTAAATATGGATATAATTCTTTCTAAAAATATGGCCTATAAAGATATAAGTAAAAATATGTTTAGGTTGTACTGGGAAATTGGAAATTTAATTTTAGCCAAGGATGATGAAGGGTGTGGGATAGAATTTATAAACATCTCAGCAGGTTACCTTAAGCTTAAATTCCCTGGGAACTTGAGTTTTACAGAGAAGAATTTAAGGAATATGGCTGCCTTTGCCAGAGAATACGGTTCGCAGGATTTGGTAGATAAAATAGCTTCAAAGGTAAGTTGGTCCTGTAATATAATTATAATGCATAAAATAAAGGATTCAGATAAAAGATTAGAATTTATAAATAAGGTTATGGAAAAAGGTTGGTCAACTGAAGAATTGATTAATAATATAGACATGGAATATGGCATAACAGGTGAGGAGGAAGAAGCATTAAAAGAGGATACCTGTTATGAGGATTTGGAATCTATTGAAAGCAAGAACATTATTACAGAGGAAAATAATTTGGATGAAGATATCAAGTTAAAAAAAAGTGCTGATTTAAATTCAGATAATTCTCATTTTATACAGGATATAGATTTAAAAGAAAATAATTTGGGAAATGAAAGTGAACTAAAAAATTATTTTTATGTATTAAAGGATGAATACCTATTGGATTTCATGGAAATTTCCGATGAAGTAAAAGAAAAGTATTTTCAAGGACAGTTCATGAAAAATGTGATAGAATTTTTTCTGGATTTAAAACGAGGATTTGCACTAGTTGGGAAAAAGTATCACATAGAATTGTCTGGTTCTGATTATTATGTGGATTTGCTTTTCTACAATCTGAAGCTTAAATGTTATTTAATTGTTGAATTTAAAATAGGAAAGTTTAAACCTGAGTATTTAGGAATTCTAACATTCCATCTATCCATAGTAGATGATTCAGTTAAAGAAGAAAGAGACAACCCTTCTGTAGGTATAATTCTTTGTAAAGATGGAGAAAAATTAATTGTACAGTATGCTTTTAAAGATAAAGAAGCCGCCGGGGATGGAGAATATAAGCTCAACGGGGACATTCCAGAACAATTTGAAGGAATACTTCCTACAGTAGAGGAAATAGGTTCTGGGATTAAGATGAAGCTTAAGGTAGAATAAATTTTTACAGTAAATATATTCAATGAAAAACTTCAGGATCGTAAATGAACCTGAAGTTTTTTGGAGAGTGCTTGACGGTATTTGGAAGGAAGTGAAATTTAATATGAATTTAGAGAAAGAGAAGAGAAATATAATTATTGCCAGCATGGTGGCTATGTTTCTTGCGGCTGTGGAGGGAACTGTTGTAATTACAGCTGTGCCAACTATAGTAAAGAATTTAAATGGATTTCACCTTATAAGCTGGGTATTTTCTACATATTTGCTTACATCAACCATTACCACTCCTATATATGGCAAATTAGCAGATTTATATGGCAGAAAAAATATTTTAACTTTTGGTATAATAATATTTCTAATAGGCAGCTTTTTATGTGGGCTTTCTCAAAATATGTATTTTCTTATAGCATCCCGTGCTGTCCAGGGGATCGGAGCAGGTTCTATATTTACATTAACTTACACCATAATAGGAGACTTATTTTCTGTTACTGGAAGGGCTAAAGTTCAAGGATGGCTAAGTACGGTGTGGGGAGTTGCAAGTCTGGTAGGACCTTTTTTGGGAGGATTTTTAATAGATACTTTGTCCTGGCACTGGATTTTTTTTATAAACATACCCTTTGGAATAATATCTGTGGTGCTTATTCAAAGAAATCTTAGAGAAAATTTTCAAAAAAGAGATGTACATATAGATTATTTTGGAACACTTATTTTAACTATTTCTATTATACTTTTTTTATATGGATTTTTAGCTGGAGAAAAGAAAGAAAGTGGAAATATACTCTTTGTGCTTGTATATGTTTTATTGGCAGGTGTGCTTCTTGTTATATTCTATTTTATAGAAAAAAAAGCAAAAGAACCTGTTATGCCCTTTGAGATATTTACTAAATCAAGTACCATAGTGAATATATTAGGTTTTCTGCAATCCGCTGTATTGATTGCAATGGATGTGTATGTAGTCTTATACATTCAAAATGTGCTCAGCTTTAGTGCCACTATTTCAGGTCTTTGTATGGCACCTATGTCCCTTACCTGGCTTATGTCTTCAATGTTTTTGGCAAAATATATAACTAAATATAGTAAAAAAAATATAGTTTTATTAAGTTCTATTATATTATTGATTGGAAGTATGGTATTACCTCTATTTAACATAAATTCTCCATTAATTCTAGTAATACTTGCGGTATCAATACTGGGTTTTGGATTTGGAGGTAATTTAAATACCCAGACTATAGTTATACAGGATTCAGTGGAGTATTCTACGAGAGGGGCAGCAGTGGCAGTTAACACCCTCTTAAGGAATTTGGGTCAAACCATAGGAATAAGTGTATTTGGAAGCATATTTAATTTTAGTATAATAAAATATTTTGAAAACCTACACATACAAGGTATAGAACCTAGTAATTTATATAATACTCCAGCATTAAACAATAATCTTTCGGCTGAACTTGTAAAAGGGTCTTTGAATTCAGGATTGCATGTGCTATTTATATGTTTTATTATTTTAAATGTAATTTCACTGATACTTTGTTTGTTTTTACCTAAGAGACTTGAAGGGGAACAGCTGGATATATAGTCATGACATGGATTAAAAATAGTGATATACTAAATTTTGTGGTAAAAAAGCATCTTAGTTATTTTAGATGCCAAAGTAAAATAAATTTTAGGAGGACAATTTATATATGAGTGATTTAAGGGAAAGAGCCTTAAAATTTCATAGTGAAAATCAAGGCAAAATTGCATTAAAATGTAAAGTACCTGTAAAAAATAAAGAGGATTTGACTCTTGCATATACTCCAGGAGTAGCAGAGCCTTGTCTGGAAATTAAAAAAGATGAAAGTAAAATATATGAATATACTTCCAAAGGGAACTGGGTAGCTGTAGTTACAAATGGAACAGCGGTACTTGGCCTTGGAGATATAGGAGCCGGGGCGGGAATGCCTGTTATGGAAGGAAAATGTGTATTATTTAAGGCCTTTGCCGGAGTTGATGCTTTTCCCATATGTTTGGATACAAAAAATGTACATAAAATTGTAGAGGCTGTAAAGTTGATGGAGCCAACCTTTGGGGGAATAAACTTAGAAGACATAAAAGCACCAGAGTGTTTTGAGATAGAAGATAAATTGAAGAAAATAAGTAACATTCCCATATTCCATGATGACCAGCATGGCACTGCAGTAGTTTCTTCTGCCTGTATTATAAATGCACTAAAAATTGTGAATAAGGAATTTTCCGATATAAAAGTGGTGATAAATGGAGCAGGTGCAGCAGGCACTGCTATTACAAAGCTTCTTTTGAAAATGGGAGTAAATGATGTAGTAATTTGTGACAGCAAAGGCACAATATACAAAGGAAGAACTTCAGGAATGAATGAGTATAAAGAAGAACTGGCAGATATAACCAACAAATCCATTGTAAAGGGAGATTTAAAAGAGGCATTAAAAGGGGCAGATGTATTTTTAGGAGTATCTAAAGCCAATTGTGTTACTGAGGAAATGGTGAAGTCCATGAATGTAGATCCAATAGTAATGGCAATGGCAAATCCCAATCCTGAAATATTGCCAGAGGCTGCTTTAAGAGCAGGAGCTAAAATTGTGTGTACTGGAAGATCAGATTTCCCAAATCAGGTTAATAATGTACTGGCTTTTCCAGGCATATTCAGAGGAGCACTGGATGTTTATGCTTCACAGATAAATGATGAAATGAAAATAGCTGCAGCTTATGCCATAGCAGGTTTGGTGGATAAAGATAAACTTTCACCAGAATATGTCATACCAGAGGCTTTTGATCTTAGAATAGCGCCTAAAGTAGCTGCTGCGGTAGCTAAAGCTGCTATTGATACGAAAGTTGCAAGAAATACAGATGTTACTCCAGAGCAAGTTGAACAACATACTAGAAATATTTTAGGTATATAAAGGAATAATATAATTTTAGTGAGAATTTTTCTTGAAATTGGGAACAACTATTAGTTTTAGTTGTTCTTTTTTTGACAGTAATATTTAATATTAAAATGTTAAAATAATAGGTTTATTATTGACAATTTATTTATATGGTGATTATAATTTAAATAATGTATTAGACGGGAGGAATTTATTATGAGTAAAAATCAATTACCAGACTCTTCACTATTACCTAGATTTTGTGATATGGGCAATTTTATGAGATTACAAAAAAAAGAAAATGCAGATGGATTGGATGTAGGAATTTTAGGAATACCCTTTGATACAGCATCTTCATTTCGCACTGGTTCCAGATTTGGTCCAAGTAGTATTCGCAAGATCTCTACTATGATTAAACCTAACAATATAATAATGGGAGTAAATATTGTGGATATTCTAAATATAGCAGATTTGGGAGATGTTCCAATTGTCCCTGGATATATAAAAGAAAGTTATGATGCTATTTACAAAAGCGTTTCTGAAGTTCTAGATGCTGGAGCTGTGCCTTTGTGTTTAGGTGGAGATCATTCAATTACTTTAGGTGAATTACGTGCTGTTTATAAAAAACATGGAAAAGTTTCTTTAATACATTTTGACTCTCATTTGGATTTGGGTAAAAGTGTATTTGGCAAATATTATACCCACGGAACGCCATTTAGAAGGGCATTGGAAGAAGGCTTAATTGACCCTTCAACCTCAATCCAAATTGGTATACGTGGTTCTATGTATGATTTAAATGATATTAAAATAGCAGAAGATTTAGGATTCGAGGTCATTACAGCACATAAATTACACAAAATGACAGAAGAAGAATTAGGAGAGAAAATTAAAGGAAGGGTAGGACAGGGAAAAGCATTTTTAACATTTGACATTGATTTTGTAGATCCGGCTTATGCCCCTGGTACTGGAACTCCAGAAGTTGGAGGGTTTACATCCCATGAAACATTGTCTTATATACAACAACTAAAAGACATTAATTTTATAGGATGTGACATTGTAGAGGTGGCTCCAGATTATGACTGCAGTGAAATTACTGCATATCTGGCGGCAAGTATTGGCTTTGAATTCATGTCTATATTGGCATGTAAAAAGCAGTGCCTATGAATAATTTAATTGAAAGGTTGTTATAGATTTGAAAGAATTGAATACAGATAACTGCTGCGTTAATTATTGCAGCAGTTTTTTATTTTAAGCTTTTTATATGGCAATTCCTCAAGTTTATCATATGTGGATATTTATTTTATACATCAAATAAAGTTATAATAGAATATAATGCATTTTAGTTGTAGATTTTTAAATTTATTTTTTATGGAGAGTGAGAAGTATGTTTGTAACTTGTAAAAACATATTGAATCTACCAGGACTTGAAAAGATGAAAGTTGTAGCAGGAAAAGGCGGTCTAAATAAAGTAATCAGATGGGTGCATGTTACTGAAGTTCCTGATGTGTCTAATTGGGTAAAAGGTGGAGAACTTTTATTTATTACAGGCGTAGCTATAGGAAATAATACAGAGCTGCTGATGCAATTTGTAAAGGATATTAATATGAGAAAGCTGGCAGGACTTGTTATAAATATAGGCCCTTATATTGAAAAAACACCTAAGGAGATATTAGATTTTGCAGACAATGTGGATTTTCCAATATTTGAACTGCCCTTTGAAGTTAGATTAATAGATATAACTCAAAATATTTGTAGAACTATTTTTACAGAAAAGCTGGAAAAAGAATCTATGAGTAATTTTATGAGAGAAATAATTTTTGAGGATGTAAATATCACTGAAGAAATGTTAAGCAGGGCTGCTCTATATGGATACAATGAAAATAAAAACTATTGTGCTTTAGTAGTTGATATAGATAATTTCAGACTTTATTTGAAAGAAAATGAATTGCAAGATGAGGATACGATTTCCAATATAAAAAATCGTATTCAGGAAACCATTGAATATGTAATGTATAAAAATAATAAAAAATGTCTTTACACCATGCAAAGTGATGCTTTCTTTTTTATGGTGCCTATGGAGAAAGAAAATAATAATATAGATTACATTGCAGAAACCATAAAAAATCAGATAAATAAAACTATTGGTTTTATTACTGTAAGCATAGGTATTGGGGGAATTTGTAACCATTTAAGGGGCTTTAACAAAGTTATTTTGGAGGGCAGAAAAGCTCTTGAAATGACAAAGTTTTATAAAAAAGATGATTGCATTATAAATTACAAGGATTTAGGCATATTTAGATTGTTTTTTGAAATAAATAATCACAATGAAATGAGAAAATTATTTAATGAAAATTTATTAAAATTAAAAAAATATGATGAAAAAAATTCTTCTAATCTTCTGCAAACTTTGATTGTATATTTAAGGGAAAATAGAAATTTGGGTAAAACTGCAGAGATATTATATATTCATAGGAATACCATAAAATATAGGGTGAAAAGAATAGAAGAAATATTGAATTGTGATTTGAAAGATGAGGAGGTAATATTTAACATTAAACTTTGTATAAGGATAGGAATATTCTTAAATCTAATCAAGTAATTCAAGGTTCATACCTTACTTTTAGGGAGTGAAAATTGCAAAAGTATCTTTTGTAATTTTTATTTTTTTTATATAAATTTATAATGTACAAAAAAATAACAATATATTTGTACACCATGGATATATGATTACGTTTTTATATATGATAATTTATATCCATAATATTTATTATATTATTAAAAAATATTATGATAAATTAATGAATTTTAAATGAGCAGAGGTGTTTTTATGAATTATTCTATGTTCCAGTGTCCAAGAGACATAATTTATGGAGAGGATGCGGTGGATTTAACAGGAGCCAAGTCTTTGAAATTGGGAAAGAGGGTATTGATAGTAACTGGCAAACATTCATCTAAAAAAACTGGAGCTTTAGATAGGGTTTCAGATAGTTTAAAAAAATCAGGTTTAGAGTATGTAATATTTGACAAAGTGGAATCAGATCCCAGTGTAAATACAGTAAGACTGGGAGTAGAGACTGCCAAAGAGAAAAATATAGATGTGATAGTGGCATTAGGAGGAGGAAGTGCGCTAGATGCTGCCAAGGCCATAAGTATGGTATCCACTAACGGGGGAGATATTTTAGATTATGAAAAAAAGGCTCCAGAGATTGAGGGAATTCCTATAGTGGCATTGCCAACTACTGCAGGTACAGGCAGTGAAGTTACAAAATATTCTATAATAACAGATACAGAGAGAAAAATTAAAATGTTGATTGGCAATGATTTTCTCATTCCTAAGGTGGCTATTTTAGATCCAAATCTTACTAAAATGATGCCTCCAAGTGTCACTGCAGCAACGGGTATGGATGCCTTTACCCATGCTGTAGAAGCATATATATCCAAGGCTGCCCAACCTATGTGTGATGTTTATGCAGTAAAAGCCATAGAGCTTATTACAAGTAATTTGATAAAAGCGGTATTAAAAGAGGATGACATGGAGGCAAGAAGCAATATGCTGCTTGGACAGATGTATGCGGGTCTTGCCTTTAGCAATGCATCTGTGGCACTTGTTCATGCTATGTCCAGGCCTCTTGGAGCCTATTATAAAGTTCCACATGGCCTTGCAAATGCATTGCTTCTTCCAGAAGTAATGAGATTTAATAGAGCTGCATGTTCGGAGAAATTTAAATTTATTGCCAAGACTATGGGAGAAAATATAGAGGGAAAATCTACAAGAGAAGCCAGCTATTTGGCTATAGAATCCATAAAAAATTTATTTTCAGAAACAGGACTTCCAAAAAGTTTAAAAGAAGTGGGAGTGGATAAAGATAATTTTGACAAAATGGCAAAGGATGCCGTAGAGAATAAGAGTACAACACTTAATCCTAGAAAGCCCACATTAGGGCAGCTTATAGAAATATATGAAACCATATATTAGGGGGAATAGAAATGGAAATTTTGCAAAATGAGGAATTGTGTTTAGAAAGTAATAAAATAAAAGAATATGATAAAAAGTATAATTTACATTCCTGGAGTGCACAAAAAAAATTAAATCCACTTGTAATTACAAAAGCTGAAGGAATTTACTTTTGGGACAGTACAGGTAAAAAGTATTTTGATATGTCCTCACAGCTTGTAAATTTAAATATAGGACATGGAAATAAAAAAGTGATAAATGCTATAAAAGAGCAGGCAGATAAAATGCCTTTTATAGGTCCTGGATATGCAGTTGATGTAAGGTCAAAGCTTGCAGCTAAAGTTATAGAAAAAGCTCCTGAAAATATGGGAAAAGTATTTTTTACATTAGGTGGGGCGGATTCAAATGAAAATGCCATAAAAATAGCTAAAATGGCAACGGGAAAATTTAAAATATTTTCCAGATACCGTTCTTACCATGGGGCAAGTTTTGGAGCTGCAAATTTAACAGGAGAGCCAAGAAGGTATACCTGTGAACCTGGTATACCAGGATTTGTTAAATTTTTTGATCCCTATATTTATAGGGAAAGTATAAGATTTGAAAGTGAAGAAGAGGCATGTGAATATTATCTTGGAAAATTAAAAGAACAATTAATATATGAGGGAACTGAAACTGTGGCGGCTATTTTCCTGGAAACTGTAACAGGAAGTAATGGTGTAATTATTCCACCTAAAGGATATCTTCAAGGTATAAGAAAGCTATGTGATGAGTTTGGAATAGTGATGGTGTGTGATGAAGTTATGGCTGGATGGGGTAGAACTGGAGAATGGTTTGCCTGCAATAATTGGGATGTAGAACCAGATATTATTACTTTTGCAAAAGGGGTCACCTGTGGATATGTTCCTATGGGAGGAGTTATTGTAAGCAAAAAGATAGGTGAGTATTTTGATGATAATGTGCTTATGTGTGGACTTACTTATAATGCCCATCCACTGGGATGTGCTGCAGGATGTGCAACTATAGAAGTATATGAAGAAGAAAACTTAATAGAAAATTCTAAAAAAATGGGTGTCGTTTTAGGAGAAAAACTGGAACAGATAAAACAAAAACATGCAAGTGTAGGAGATGTTAGATATATAGGTCTATTCTCTGCGGTAGAGCTGGTTAAAGATAAAAATACAAGAGAAGCATTAGTTCCTTATGGAAGGGATCCAGAAGGTATAATGGGTAAAATTGTAGGGATGTTAAAGGAAAAAGGATTTTCAACCTATTCTCATGAAAATTGTATAATGGTAGCCCCTCCACTTATTATTAAGAAGGAAGAATTGGAAGAGGCAATGGATATTTTGGATAAAGTATTAGATTTCGTAGATGAATATATAGAGAAATAGAAAAAATTAAAAAATAAGTGCCTTTCGAAATATATACAAAGACACCTATAAATTAAAAATAATTGCGTATTATATTTTAAACCAATTTAATGAATTTGTAAAGGAGATTTATTTATGGAAGTAGAAGAAATGAAAAAAATTACCTGTGATAAAGAGAGAATGGAGGATAAAATTACAACTTTTAGTAAATTCGGTGATACTGGAAAGGGCGGCATAACAAGGTTATCCTTATCTGAGGCAGCACTTCAGGCGAGAGGAGAATTTTCAAAGAGAATGAAAGCACTGGGTGCAGAAATTATAACGGATGATATGGGAAATATGTATGCTACTTTTAAAGGTTCAGAAGATCTCCCCCGTATTGCAATGGGATCCCATTGTGATTCAGTGGTACAGGGCGGAAATTATGATGGAATTTTAGGGGTTTTAACTGCAATGGAAGCAGCTGAAACTATAGTTACAGAAAATATTCCACATCGTCATCCAATTACAGTTATGATCTGGACTAATGAAGAGGGGGCACGTTTTGACCCTGCCATGATGTCATCAGGTGTTATTACCGGTAAATTTGATAAGGTACGGATGCTGGCATCAAAAGATACAGAAGGCATAACTTTTGGAGAAGCCCTGGATGCAAGTGGGTATAAGGGTGATAAAAAAAATAGGATAAATCCTAAGGATTATAAAGCTCTTCTTGAGCTGCACATTGAGCAGGGACCAGTACTTGAGGCCGCAAAAAAGGACATTGGTGTGGTAGAAGGTGTTGTTGGAATGGTTAACTATGAATTTGAATTTATAGGTCAGGCTGGACATGCAGGAACTGTCCCGCAAAAAATGAGAAAGGATGCCCTTCTAGCTGCCTCTGAGGCCATTTTGTATCTTCACAGAGAACTTGACAAACTTGATGACAAGCTAGTTTATACCACTGGCAGAATTAGCTGCTCACCAAATGTGCACACAATTATACCAGAGCATGTTAAATTTACTTTGGATGCAAGGCACCAAGAGCCAAAAGTAGTAGAGCAGGTAGTTGAAATCATTAAGAACATTCCCTTTGAACTTGCAGGTTGTAAAGTTAACTACAAGGAATTGTGGGCACGTAAAACTGTCAGCTTTAATAAAGAATTGGTGAATTTAGTTGAAAAAAATGCAAATCTTTATAGATACTCCAATATGAGAATGTACAGCGGTCCAGGACATGATGCCCAGTTTGCAGCGGATATGCTGCCTGTAACTATGATATTTGTTCCAAGTATTGGCGGACACAGCCATTGTGAAATAGAAAAAACTCCTCTTGATAACTGTGTAAAAGGGACTAATGTATTGCTTCAGACTATATTAGATATAGATAAGATGTAAAACAATATATTTGTTTATTAAAAGAAAGAAGGGATTATTATGGAACAACTGGTGGAAAAAGAAATATATGAATTAGATAAATCAGATATAAATGTTACAGAAAGCAAATTATATAATGATGATAATGCCCCTGTACCTGTTAAAGAGAGAACCTGGAATACTTATAATTTTACTGCACTCTGGATTGGAATGGCTCACTGTATACCCACCTATATGCTGGCAGGGAGTTTAATATCACTGGGAATGGATTGGAAACAGGCTTTATTTACCATTACTTTTGGAAATCTTATAGTTTTAATACCTATTTTATTAAATGCTCATCCTGGAACTAAATATGGAATAAATTTTCCTGTTTTCTCTAGAGCGGCCTTTGGAGTATTTGGTGCCAATATACCTGCAGTACTCAGAGCTGTTGTAGCCTGCGGATGGTTCGGAATCAATACTTATATAGGTGGAAGTGCGTTAAATGTATTATTTTCAGCTGTAATTCCAGGATGGAAAACTCTGGGTGGAAGCTTTGAAATAGCGGGATTGAGTTTGCCTGCGGCTATAACATTTATGATATTCTGGGGCATACAGATGTTTATTATATTTAAAGGAATGGAACAGCTTAAAAAATTTGAAAATTGGGCTGCACCGGCAGTAATAATTTTAGCCGTATTTTTGGTAATTTGGGCAGTTAGCTCTGCACATGGCTTTGGACCTCTTTTAAGTGAGGAAAGTAAGCTTAAAACTATGGGCGATTTTATGAAGGTATTTCCTGCAGCACTTACCAGTATGGTAGGATTTTGGGCTACTCTTTCATTGAACATACCTGATTTTACAAGATTTGCAAAAGGACAAAAAGAGCAAATGGTGGGACAGTCTTTAGGGCTTCCTATAACTATGACTATATTTTCTGCAATGGGTATAATAATAACTTCTGCTACCGTAGTTATATATGGCAAAGCCATGTGGGATCCGGTAGATATAATAGCTAAATTTACTAATCCTGTAGCATTATTAATTGGATTTTTCGGAATAGTGGTGGCTTCTCTTTCTGTCAATATAGCGGCAAATATTGTCTCTCCAGCAAATGATTTTTCAAATATGGCACCTAAACACATAAGTTTCAAAATGGGAAGTCTTATTACAGGTATTATTGGAATACTTATAATGCCATGGAAATTACTGTCTGATCCTAGTGGATATATATATGCATGGCTTGGAACTTATTCTGGAATTCTTGGACCTGTAGCAGCAATAATTATTTGTGATTATTGGATTATAAAAAAGAAAAATTTAGTTCTTAAGGATCTATACCTAACAAAGGGGAAATATACTTATAACAAAGGTTTTAACTTAAGGGCTGTTATTTCACTGGCTGTAGGCATATTTGCAGCTCTTATAGGCAAGATAATTCCAAGCTTAAACGGGTTGGCTAATTATGCTTGGTTTGTAGGCTTTGCAGTATCTTTTGTGATTTACTATTTATTAAGCGCTTCTTCAAAGGAGCCAGAGTCCGCTGCAGAGCTTGCAAATGAATCAAGTAATTCTTAGGTTCAGATTATTTTATGAGGTGATAAATAATGGATATAATTATAAAAAATGGTGTTATAATAACGGCATCAGATACCTATAGGGCAAATATAGGAATAAAAAATGGAAAAATTGCAGCTGTAGCCAGTCAGATTGAAGATATAAATGCCAAAATAGTTGATGTAGAAGGAGAGTATGTACTTCCAGGTGCCATAGATGCTCACACCCACCTTGAAATGCCCTTTGGAGGGACGGTATCAGCAGATGGATATGAAGCAGGTACAAGAGCTGCTGCCTGCGGCGGAACAACTACAGTTTTTGATTTTGCACTTCAGAAAAAGGGGTATGGATTAATTCAAACTGCCAAAGAAAGGGATGAATTATGTGCACCTGCAGCTTGTGTTGATTATGCTTTTCATCTGGTGGTATCGGATTTAAGACCGGAAATTTTAGAGGAATTAAAAACCTGTGTAGATTATGGAATACCTAGTTTTAAAGTATTTATGGTATATAAAAAGGAAGGGCTGATGGCAGATGATGGAGTACTGTGTCAGATGCTTGAAAAGTCCAAAGAGGTAGGTGCCATTATAGCAGTTCATGCAGAAAATCCTGATTTAATAGATATAAGGATGGAGCAATTTTTAAAAGAGGGAAAAACTTCTCCCTGGTATCATTATCTTTCAAGACCGGAATTTGTAGAAGCAGAAGCAGATAAAAGGGCAATACACTGGGCTAAGGCATTAAATGCTCCTTTATATATAGTTCATCTTGCAAATAAGGAAGGGATGGAAGAAGTTAAAAAGGCCAGGGATGAAGGATATGAAATATATGCAGAAACTTGTCCTCAATATTTATATTTTACCAATCAGGTTTATAAAAGGGAAGATGGGAGAAATTTTGTATGTTCTCCGCCAATAAAGGGGAAGGAAAGTCAAGATGCCCTATGGCAGGGTATAAAAACTGGAGATATTGCAACTATAGCTACAGATCACTGCCCATTTCAATCCTATGAAAAGGATTGGGGAAAGGATGATTTCACTAATATACCAAATGGATGTATGGGAATAGAAAATATGTATCCCTACATGTTAAGTGAAGCTAATAAAGGAAGAGTCTCTTTTAATAAGGTAGTAGAAGTATGTTCTACAAATCCTGCTAGAATATATGGATGTTTTCCTGAAAAAGGCAGTATTACAGTGGGTTCAGATGCGGATATTGTTATATATGATCCACATAAGGACTTTACTATTTCCAAGGAGAATATGCATTCAGATGTGGATCATACCATATGGGAAGGAGTGAAATTGAAAGGATACCCGGTTATGACATTTTCAAGGGGAAGGCTGATATTTAAAGATGGAGAATTTTTAGGAGAACCTGGCTGGGGAAAATTTTTAAAGAGGAAGAAGAAAATATAGTTTAAGGTAGAGATAGGAGGCTTTTAGATGGAAGATAATATAAAATACAAACAGATAATGGAAGAAGCAACAAGATGTCTTTTATGTTATGATCCGCCCTGTAGTAAAGCATGTCCAGGCAAAAAGGCTCCATCGGATATTATAATGTCTTTAAGATTTAGAAATTATAAGGGAGCTTACTATAAAACTATGGAAGACTTGAATAGGGCGGGAGAATGTGGTGTGGCCTGTAATAATAAGATGTACTGTCAGAAAAACTGTATAAGAGGTAAGATTGATAGACCTATAAAAATAAAGATGGTACATGAATTTTTATATAAAAAGCATTCAAAACTGGAGGGGGTTAAATAAATGAAGGATCTTTCAATAGAATTTTGTGGTATAAAGTGTGAAAATCCATTTTTTTTATCCTCTTCTGTGGTAGGTAATAATTTTGAAATGTGTTCTAAGGCACTGGATATGGGATGGGCAGGTGTAGTATTTAAAACCATTGGATTTTACATTCCAAATGAAGTATCTCCAAGATTTGATATAATAGGTAAAGAAAATGCACCTTTTGTAGGCTTTAGAAATTTAGAGCAGATTTCAGACCATCCTCTAGAAGAAAATTTGGAGCATATGAGAAAATTAAAACAAAAATATCCCCAAAAAGTTTTAGTTGCATCCATTATGGGAGAAACTGAAGAGGAGTGGACCAAATTAGCAGAGATGGTTACTCAAATAGGAGCGGATATAATTGAATGTAATTTTTCCTGCCCACAGATGTCTTTACAGTCCATGGGGGCGGATGTAGGGCAGAGCCCTGAGCTTGTGGAAAATTACTGCAGGGCAGTGAGAAAGGGGACTTCACTGCCTATACTTGCTAAAATGACACCTAATCTTTCAGATATGACAATACCTGCAGCTGCTTCTATAAGGGGGGGAGCCGATGGAATAGCTGCTATCAATACCATAAAGAGCATAACCAGGGTAGATTTAAATAAATTTTCACCTTATCCTATAATAGGGGGAAAATCATCAGTATCTGGATATTCAGGGAAGGCCATAAAACCTATAGCTCTTAGATTTATACAGGATTTGGCTAAAAGTCCTAAATTAAAAGGCATTCCTATAAGTGGCATGGGGGGAATCGAAAACTGGGAAGATGTATTAGAATTTATGCTTTTGGGAGCTTCAAATATTCAGGTTACTACGGCAATTATGCAGTATGGGTACAGAATAATAAAAGATTTAATCAGCGGATTATCTTACTATATGGAGGAAAAAGGATTTAATATGTTAGAAGACTTAGTGGGTTTTGCACTCAAAAATGTAGTTCCAGCAGATGAATTGGACAGAAGTTATGTAGTGTATCCAGAGTTTACATATCACAACTGTGTAGGCTGCGGCAGATGCTATATATCTTGTTATGATGGAGGCCATCAGGCCATAAAATGGGACTATGAAAATAGGAAACCTTCATTATTAAAAAATAAATGTGCAGGATGTCATCTGTGTCTAAACATATGTCCGGTAGAGGATATAATATCTGGGGAGAAGATTAAAAAAATTATTTGATTTAAAGAAACAAACTGTAAGTAATGTTACAGTTTTGTTTTCAGTTTAAGGAATAATTTTATATATATTATCAAATTAAGATAAAAGTTTTCATACAATAGTAATAGTACTAATATGGAAAGGTATGGATTATGGCAAGGAGAGATGGGTATTATGTTCAATTGGATGAAACAGCCGAAAATATGTTAAGGGCGGGAGACTTTTTAGGCTGCGGTCACAATGGTATAGTATATTTACTGGAAGATAATAAAGTGATTAAAATATTTAAAGATAAAGATATCTGTAAAAATGAATATGAACTTTTAAAGAAAACTGAAAAGAGTAAATATTTTCCCCAGGTGTATTCTCATGGACCTTACTATATTATAAAAGATTATGTACCAGGAGAAAGGCTTGACTATTATATTAGAAAAAACGGTATAAATAAAAAAATATCCTGTGAGATTATCAAATTGCTCATGGAATTTAAAAAACTTGAATTTACTAAACTGGATATACGGTGTAAGGATTTATATATTAATAATAATTTTTCTATAAAAGTTATAGATCCTAGAAACAATTATTCAAGAGGGGGAAACTATCCAAGGCACCTTATGAAAGGTCTATACAAGTTAGGAGTATTGGATGAATTTTTAGAAACGGTGAAAGAACAATATAATGAAGTTTATAGGGAATGGAGTTTTAAAATTAAAAGATATTTATACAGAGGAGTAAAGTAACAGGTAAAAGACAGAAAACTAATTTGTTTACCACTTGGGATATTTTGAGGTATAATTATTTGGAAACACTGTTAAAAAGCATATAATACAAATGAAATTATGAGGAGAGGATGAAAAAGAGAATATGGTTTTTATAGTAACAGCATTGTATTGTGAAGCAAAGCCTTTTATAGATGGCTTTGCTTTAAAAAAGTATAACCTTATAAATAAATTCCAGGTGTTTAAAAATGAAGAAATTGTCCTTGTGGTAACTAAGGGAGGAGCTATAAATACGGCTTGTGCCTGTATGCATATTATAGATAAATTCGAAGCTAATGCTTATGATACCTTTGTAAATATAGGTATATGCGGCAGTAAATATAAAACTGTTGATATTGGCACCACAATACTTTGCAATAAAATAACTGAAAATACATCAGACAGGGATTTTTATCCAGATATGATTTTCAAACACCCTTTTAAAGAAGGAAACTTGGAGAGTTTCCCTAAAATAGTTAAAGAGCAGGATGCTGAAGATGTAAAAGGGGATTTTGTAGATATGGAAGGAGCCGCTTTTTTTCAGGCAGTATCCATATTTATTCCTCCCCATAGAATATATTGTTTAAAAGTAGTATCTGATTATTTAAATAGCCATAACTTAACAGCATTACAAGTTACAGAGCTAATCCATAGAAGCTCAGAGAAAATATGTACATGGATAAAGGATATTTATAATCAGTATGCAAAACCTTTCGATATATTGGATGAAAAGGATATGGATTACATAAATGAAATAGCAAGCAATTTAAATTTGTCTGTTTCTATGCAGCATAAGCTTAAAAGATTGGCCAAAGGGTATAAACTTAGAAATGATAATTTGATATTGGTTCTTGAACCTTTTACTCAAATTTACTGTAAAACTAAAGTTGAAAGGAAGATGTATTTTGAAAGACTTATATGGCAGCTTGAATCTATGTAGTTTTTCTCATATTTATGTGGAAGAAAAAGCTTTAGATAATGAAAATACCAAATATATATTATCTAAATTTAAAAATTCCAGTATAATAAAAATACATCACTACAAAGATGTGTTCTCAAGGCATAATCAAGATTTTGTTCTTCAAAAGAAAAGTCCCAAAATTATATTGGCCTGTAAAGATGGAAACCTTATTTATAAGGGAGCCAGAGTATGTGAGAGTTTTGGAAATGATCATTTTTATTACACTTCTTCCATGATGAATTGTGTTTACAACTGTGAATATTGTTATCTGCAAGGAATGTATCCTTCGGCTAATATAGTGATATTTGTAAATTTAAATGATATTTTTACTGAACTTAAGTGTTTTTTGAAAAAGCATCCAGTATATATCTGTATATCTTATGATACAGATCTTTTAGCTTTCGAAAATATAACTGGATTCACCAGGAAATGGATAGAGTTTAGCTATCTTTACCCTCACTTAAAGATAGAAGTGAGAACTAAAAGTTCTAATTTTAAAAGTATAGAAGATATAGCACCAAGATCCAATGTGATACTGGCATGGACTCTTTCTCCAGAGGAGATTATAGGGAAATACGAGGGTAATACTCCAAGCTTAAAGTCTAGATTAAGTAGTTTAAAATGTGCTGTTTCTAAGGGGTGGAAGGTAAGAGTCTGTTTTGATCCACTTCTTTATGTGCCTGGATGGAAAGAGTATTATACAAGGTGTGTAGAGGATACCTTCAAAGTTGTTTCAGAATCCAACATTGAAGATGTAAGTATTGGAGTATTTAGAATTGCAAAGGATTATTTTAAGAAGATGGAGAAAATTAATCCTAATTCTATTTTACTTTCGTATCCCTTTAAAACTATAGATGGTATATATACTTATTCAGAGGAACATCATAAGTCTATGATAGATTTTATGTATAATATGGTAAGGAATTATGTTAAAAAAGAAAAGATATTTTGTACATAGGGAAGGTGAACCATGAAAACTGCAATTGTAACAGGGGCTTCTTCAGGAATAGGATTTGAAATTTCAAAAAGGCTTCTTAAAATGGATTATAAAGTCTATGGTTTTGGAAGAGATTTTTCTAAAGTAGATTTTTATGATTCTAATTTTATTAAGGAAGTCTACGACATTACAGAGGTAAATGCACTTGTAAAAATTATAGAGAAAATTAAAAAAGAAAGCCAGGTATGTTTATTGGTAAACAATGCAGGGGTGGGATATTTTGGCCCTCATGAAGAATTAAATCCTAAAAAAATACACTTGATGGTTTCAACCAATCTGGAGGTACCTATGGTGCTTTGTAATATGCTTTTAAGAGATTTAAAGAAAAACAAGGGCATGATTATAAATATATCTTCAGTTACTGCAAAATATGTAAGCACCTATGGCTGTGCTTATGCTGCTACAAAGGCAGGGTTAACCCACTTTTCAGAAAGTCTTTTTGCAGAAATCAGAAAAACTGGAGTGAAGGTACTTTCTGTTCATCCTGATATGACAAAGAGTAATTTTTATAGAAATGCAAATTTTAGTGAAGATGACAGTGATACTGATTTCTATATAGATAGTGAAGTTATAGCAGATACAGTAAAATCAATATTGATGCAAGACTCAAATATAGCTGTAACAGATATTACCATAAGGCCTCAAAAACATAGGATAAAGAGAAAATAACTTCCATAAAAATCATGAAATATTTAATTAATAGTGTATAATTTTAATTAGACACTAGTAAGGGAGGTATTTTTTATGAAAAGAAAAATAGGTATTATTGGAATGATGTTAATATTTGTAATTTCTGTTTTATTTGTTACTGGTTGTTCCAATGGAGTTGATAGCTCTGGAGAATCCACTAAAATTAAAATAGCGGCATTAAAGGGGCCTACCGGCATGGGTATGGCAAAACTTATGAAGAATAAGAATAGCTATGATATTACTGTATACGATTCCCCGGATGAGATAGTATCTAAAATTGTAAATGGACAATTAGATGCTGCTGCTGTGCCTTCTAATCTGGCATCTGTATTATACAATAAGACAAAAGGACAGATTCAATTGGTAGGTATAAATACACTGGGAATTTTATATATTGTGGAAAACGGAAATACTGTAAAGGATATAAAGGATTTAAAAGATAAAACTATTTATTCCAGTGGAAAAGGTTCTGTACCTGAATTTGCATTGAACTATATATTGAAAGAGAATGGATTAACTGCAGGAAAGGATGTAATAGTGGATTACAAGATGAATCACAGTGATCTGGCTGCTGCAGTGGCATCTAAAAAGGTTAATCTGGCAGTACTACCGGAGCCTTTTGTAACCACCGCTAAAATGAAAGACAATGAACTTCAAGTACCTATAGATTTGACAAAAGAATGGGACAAGGTATCTCAGGGAAAAGGCAAGCTTATAATGGGAACTTTGATATTTAGAAAATCTTTTATAGATAGTAGATCAAAGGATGTGGATGCTTTTTTAAAGGAATATAAGGAATCTGTGGATTTTGTAAATAATAATAAAGTAGAAGCATCAAAGCTTGTAGAAAAATATGGTGTGATTCCAAAGGCCAAGGTGGCAGAAGAGGCAATTCCAAAATGTAATATAGTATTTATTAGTGCTAAAGAAGGTAAGGATGATCTTCAAAAATTTTATGAAGTGTTAAATGAAAATGATCCAAAGTCCATTGGAGGAACAATTCCAGATGAAAACTTCTATTACAGCGGAAACAAAAATAATTAAAAAAATAGGTATATTAATATTTTGGATATTAATTTGGCATGTATGTTCTGTCTTTATAAATGAGGAACTTCTCCTGCCCTCTCCATTTCAAGTATTAAAATCTCTTGTATTGCTTATGGGTAAATTTTATTTCTGGAAAAGTGTTTTAAGCAGTGTAATAAGGGTGATAATTGGAATTTTGCTCTCTGTGATTATAGGCATTGTATTTGGGTTAACAGCAGGACTTAACAAATTTGTGGAAGAACTTTTGGAACCTGTTGTAATCACTGTAAAGGCAACTCCTGTCATATCCATAATTATTATAGCTCTGGTGTGGTTTAATTCATCTAATGTAGTGATTTTTACAGCTATACTTATATGTTTTCCAATAGTATATACCAATGTGCTTCAGGGAATAAAAAGCATAGATAAAAGCCTTATACAAATGGCAAATGTGTTTAAAGTAAAAAGGAAATATGTACTTAAAGATATATATTTGCCCTCCATAAAAAATTATATTGTATCAGGAATACTTATGTGTATGGGAATTGGCTGGAAGGTTTCAGTGGCTTCAGAGGTGTTAAGCATTCCAAGATACTCTATAGGGCTGAATCTTTTAAGCGCCAAAACCACTTTGGAGACAGCAGAGTTATTTGCCTGGACTATTGTGGTAGTTATTTTAAGTTTTATGTTTGAGAAGGTATTTAAATATTATTTACAAAGGTGACAGAGATATGGTAGTGGAAAATGAACACAATTATGAGGTGACAATTAAAAATTTGAATAAGTCCTATGATGGAGTTTCTATTTTTTCTGATTTAAATATAAAATTTATAAAAGGCAAAGTTACAGCTGTGTTGGGGCCTTCAGGCTGTGGAAAAACCACTCTTTTAAATATTATAAGCGGTATTGAAACAAATTACAGCGGTGAAGTTATATTGAAAAATGATAATATATCCTATGTGTTCCAGGAAGATAGGCTTATTCCACATCTCACAGTATATGAAAATGTTGCATTCGTGCTAAAATCCACCATGGATAAAATGGAAGTGGACATAGCTGTAAATAAATTTTTAGACATGGTGGAATTATTGGAGTATAAAGATAAACTTCCAGACAAATTAAGCGGGGGAATGAAAAGAAGAGTTGCCCTGGCAAGGGCTGTTGCTTATAAAAGCAGCTTGATTTTAATGGATGAGCCTTTTAAGGGCATGGATGACAGATTGAAAAGCAGTATAATAAAAAAATTTTTAATTCACCAGAGGGAAACAGGTAGAACAGTTATATTGGTAACCCATGACAAGGGTGAGGCCGAAACTATGGGGAATGAGGTTTATTTCTTGTAATTAAAGGGAAGAGATTGGTTTAATGAAGTCATTCAGAGGTTCAGGTGGAGTTTGCTACAGAGAAATGTTTATTTCCAGTTGAACCTTATTAACAGCATTCTTAATGTCTTTAGCATTTAGAATACGTTATCCTTTATAGTTACTCATACAGGTATTATATAGATTAAAAATTAGGGAGTGAATAATTATGGAAAAAGTTACTTTTGAAAAAACAGGAACAATAACACCTCAAGAATCTTCAGGAATATCACTTGGAATATATACTAATCCACCTACCAGTGTTGGATGCGGCATTGGTACATTATGTAGCGGTATTTTTGCAATGATTTCAGTTGCCACGGTAGTAGCTGTAGTTAAATGTTAAAGCCTATTCTAAAGCTAATCATAAGTATTACATTAATAAGTATTTGCATAATAATTTTTTTAATGCAAATTTTATTTTACAAATATTTTCAAGAGACTTCTATTTTAGAAAATATGTAAAAGATAATTTTGGAAAAAGAGTGCTTTAGAAATAATTCAAAGTCTCAATAAAGAAAGCAAAATAATTCAGCAGATAGGAGAATCTTAATATTTTAAAGTATAACGCTAGCACATATAAAATTTGCGGGGTTCTACAGAATGTATATTGTGTGTAACTCATAAAACAGGTATAAAACCTTGATATATAAGGCCTTATACCTATTTTTTTATAGCTAAAAATATAAGATTAAATTTTTAGTTACACATAATACAGTATATATAAATAATAGGTAAAATTAAATAGAGGAAAAATAGAAAGGGTAGAATCAAGATGGAAAACACTAACAATAAGTAAAATAAATGTAGTTTTTAATAAATACTATGTAGCAACCTATTCAGTGTTTTTTCATATGTAGTTAGTAAACCTAGCTGATTGTTGCATGACCAATATTTTTAGGTAGAAATAGTACTTCAATTACTGGGAATAGCATCAATAGACCAAGGAAGATAAAACCTAATTCATAGGCAGTATTAATTAAAAAGAAAAATTGAAATAAATTTACAACTACTGTAATGAGTGATATTCCCATACCTTGAGCTAATGTTGAAACAACAGCATTTAAAGTATTTGCACTATTTCTATCTTGAGGGTCTATTTCAGAAAAACTCAATCCATTATAAGCAGTTAAGGCTAGTGAGCGTCCTACCCCTGAGACTAATGCAAGAAACATTATCCAAATAGGCAAAGTAGTGGTTTCAATAAATGCTAAAGCAATGGATGTGATAAATACCATTCCAAATGACGACAATAATGCACCACGATAGCCTAGTTTACGAATAATTGGATTGGTAAAAGGTTTGATTCCAATATTTCCAATAAAAATAAACAGCACATAACTGCCTGCTTTTACTGCGGACCAATGAAAGATTGTTTGTAAAAAAATTGTTAATAGATAGGGCATTGCCCCCACAGATAGCCATAAAATAGAACCACTTGTCTGACAGATTCTAAAAGAAGTTATTTTTAATCCATCAAGTGAAAATAATGGATTGGATGCTTTTTTCAAGTGCTTGAAAACCATAAAGCCTAGTATTACTCCTAAAATAATTAATCCTAATGAGCTAAACCAATAGTTTTTTCCATGAGTGGCCAGCTCTGCTCCAATTAGAATTATGCCGGATGAACAGGCAATTTCTATAAATCCTAAAAGATCAAAAGAGCTTGTCTTATTTATCTTATCAGTATCGATTAATTTTATACCGATTAATGCGATAATTAAACCTATTGGAATATTAATCAAGAAAATCCAATGCCAGCTCCAGTAAGTAATAATAAATCCACCAACCACTGGTGCTATTGCTGGTGCTATCAATGCAGGCCAAATAAGATAACTAACCATTTTCAACAGCTGTGAAGCTGGTGTCTTTTCTAATACAATCAACCTTGCTGTAGGTGTCATCAAAGCACCAGAAATTCCTTGTACAATTCTCATTAGCAGAAGGAAAGAAAAATTAGGTGCTAATGCATTGCTTAACGAGCTAAAGGTAAAGATGATAACAGCAATAATCCAAATTTTCTTTTTTCCAAATCGATTAGCCATCCACCCACTTAACGGGATAAAAATGGCCACTGTAATCAAATACACACTGACCAGTAAAGCAATTGTTGACAAACTCGTATGAAAATATTGTGCCATTTTAGGTAATGCGGTGGTTACAATTGTTCCATCTAAGATCTCCATAAAGAGGCTAGCAGCCATTAATAAGGCTATTTTTATTTCTTTTGTCATGCTGCTCACCATTCTTTCTTCAATTCATGTTTAAACTTTTCAATCCATTCAATTGCCACAGTGGTTTGTCGTAGTCGTAACTCAAACTTCCTACTTGCATACCAGTGATCTTTTGAATCTTTTTCAGCTAATTTTCGAAGTGCATTTTGTGTATCTTCCATGATGTCTTTTTGTTCCTGATAGAATTGATCTAATAATTGTATTTGTTCATCTAGAGCAAGGTGCTGCATTACATCAAGCTTTATTAAATATATATCCGCATTGTGAGCACCCTTAGGAACAGGCATTTTCATTAGTTCAAGAAAACGTTCTTTTCCTTTTTCTGTAATAGTGGCAATTTTTTTATTTTTTTTGTCTGATTCTACGTTGGTTATTTCTAAAAAACCTTTCTTCTCTAGTTTTTCAAGTAGGGGATAAATCACGCCATAGCTGATTTTTCGATGATGTCCTAAAGAAACTTGCAGTGCATTACGTAAATGATAACCACTTTGAGGTTCTTCCATTAATTCACCTAAAATAAAAAGTTCATTCATCATTTTAATCTTCTCCTGTACATCTAAAAGATGTATTTATTATATATCTTTTAGATGCATAATACAAGTTATTTGTTTAAAAAATTTTTGTATACAATTAAAAGACAATTTACTAGATTTATTGAACATAATAATCTATTTTGAGTTTAGGGACAAATTGATTGTACAAAATTTATTAAGTGCAGTGTTTCTTATCCGAACGCGGTTAATTAGCTAACATTCCCAAACTCTTCAAAGTAGTGGATAAGCAATGCCGCGCCCATGGATAAGCTCTTGTAAGGTGGTTCAGCTGGAGAAAATATTCCTTATGCTCAAACTCCATCTGAACCTTTGGATCACTTAGCATAATAATAAAATTTACTCACATTCCCAAAAATCCTTGAAAATCTAAGAAATCTATTATTTATAATTTGTACGTGTGGAGGGTTCATCTTTTCCATAGGGACTATCTTTAATTGCTTTATTTTTTACATCCCTGGTATAATTAGTGGATGTTGGAGATTGTGCAACTTTGTGACTTTTACTAGAAGGATTTTTCTTAGCCATAGTATCACTCCTTATTTATTATGAGATAATTTTGATCTTTTTGTGTATTTTTTCCCATTTGCATGAGAGCCTATTTTTTTGCCCTGTTCAATACCTATTTCGGCACCTGCTTCAGAACACATTTTCCTTTTTTCAGCATTGGATTTTGGCCTGTCTTTCACTCTGTTTTTATTGTTATCCATAAAAAATTCCTCCTACAAAATTGGTGAATTTAAAAATTACAAAAAGTAAAGGCTTTTGAAAATATGATACCTTATACTTTTAAATACAAAGACTATTATCACTTTCCTTTGTAGTATTTACTTAAGTGGAGTATTTTACTCGATGGATACTCTAATATTTATTGAGTGTTAAGCTGAGTGCCAAAAAATAAAATTTGGTTATGAAAAAGTGATTGTTTCATGTAAAGGGTGTTTTAAGCATTTTAACAATAATTGATGCCATGTATTTAGGAGAAGCACTCATATCATCATTCAACCACTGTTGTATTACCCCGATACATCCTGATATGATGAAAGGCATACAATAATGAGTTTCTAATTCTGGGGATGTATCATCTAGAGGAATTTCACAGTGTTTTATAGCATCTTTAAGTTTTTCTATAAAAGTATAGTCCATATCATCACAAAGAAATATTTTAAATATTCCATCATTAATCTGAACGAACTCAAAAATATATATAAAAAAAGATAATAAATCATCATAGGTGGTGGCTTCTTTTGAAAATTTATCATAGGTTTTGCTGAAATCATCAATCAATTCAGTTCTTATTTTATCCACCATATCAAATATATCTCTGTAATAATGATAAAAAGTTGATCTATTGACATCTGCTAAATCAGTAAGTTCCTTTACTGTAATATTATTAATTTTTTTCTTAGACATGAGCTTTGTTAGGGCCTCAAACAGACTTTGTTTAGTTTTTCTTATACGTCTGTCCAATTTCTTTTCTTCCATGGTAAACCTCCCCAAAAATATTCCAATATTTATACAACACTTGTTGATTATATGTTGAATAACCTTCAAATCAGTAATAGATTAATGATTGAAGTTATACTACATACGTTCTATAATAAACACATGTTTATAAAAGTACAAGTGTTTTATTTGGATTAGGGGGGATAGCATGGAAAAAATATTTTTGTCCTTTTTATGTTTGTCTGTGATTGTAATTGTACTAAGTGGATGCGGTAAAGGCGATGATTCAAAAGAAACTGGCAGCAAGAGTTATCCTGTAAAGATTTTGGAGATGAAAAATGAAAATTATCCTGTTTCTTTAGAATATGAGGGAATAACAGGAGGCAGTGAAGTGAGAAAGCTTTCTTTTAAAAGTTCTGCTAAGATTTCAAAAATATACGTATATAAAGGACAGCATGTAAAAAAAGGAGATAACCTAGTAGAGCTTGATAAAAGTGATTTGAATTTTGCAATGGAAGCTTCCAAATCACAGATGAATGCAGCTTCTGCACAGTATAATAAAGCAGTAAATGGTTCTCAAGCAGAAGATATAAATAAAGCTGAAATAGCAGTAAAGAATGCCCAAGATAATTATAGCTATTATGGAGATTTATATAATAAAAATGTGAAATTATATGAAAGCGGCGCAGTTCCAAAGCAGCAGGTTGATGATATTAAACTTCAATTAGATAGCAGTGAAAGTGCTTTAAATAGCGCCAAACAAAGCCTGCAGCAGCTTCAAAATGGCTCCAGAGAAGAAGATAAGCAAGCTCTTTTAGCACAATTAAATACAGCAAAAGCTGATTATGATTCAAAAGTTAACTTGGTTCAAGATGCCTCACTGACTGCAGATATTGATGGTTATGTAGTAGATGTACTTTGCAGGGAAGGTGAAATGCAGGCAGCTGGCAATCCTGTTATTTTATTAAGAAGTGAAAATCAGGTTGTTACTGTGGGACTATCTGAGGAGGATGTGAAGAAGGTAACTATTGGTACAAAAGCTCAGGTAAAGATAGATAATACTACAGTAAATGGAGAAATCATAAATATAGTTCAAATGGCAGATGAAACATCAGGTACATACAGTACTCAAATTAAGCTGCTAAACCCAATAGATAATAGTAAGTTTTATATAGGAGAAGACGTAAAAGTGTACATTAATGTGGGAACAAAAAATTCTATATGGATTCCCATTAGTAGTATTTTAAATGATGGAGAAGATTATGTTTATGTAGGACAAAGTGGACATGCTATTAGAAAGAATGTGACCTGGGAAATACAAACGAAGATAAAGTCTCAGTAGAAGGTTTAGAATTAGGAGATAAACTTATTGTTCAAGGTATGAAAAATATAAAAGCTGGCTATAAAGTTACAGTAAAGTAAAGGGGAATCTACTATGGGATTAATTAAAGCTGCCATAAAAAATAAAAAAATAGTATTGTTTTTAGTAGCTGTAATCATTATAGGTGGTTTTTACTGCTACTATATAACTCCTAAGCAAGAAAGTCCAGATGTTTCATCTCCAGCGGCCATGATTACTACAATATATCCTGGCGATTCTCCAGGTGATATAGAAAAATTGGTTACAAAGAAAATTGAAGACAAGGTTGAGGAGATAGATGGTTATGATTATGTAGAATCATATTCAAAAAATAGTGCTTCTATAGTTATTGTATATTTAAACAATAATGCGGATAAGGATAAAGCCTGGAGGGATTTGAGAGACAAGATTAAAGATTTAAAGTCTGATCTTCCAGAAGGATGCCAGGATAGTAAAATAGATACCAACCTCACAGAAACAGCTGGCATGATTATAAGTGTATCTGGTAAAAACTATTCTTATGAACAGCTTGGAAATTATGCAGAGGACATAAAAAAGCAATTAAGTGATATAAGTGGTATTTCAAGATTTGATGTAGATGGAAAGCAGGATAAACAGGTAAAGGTAGAAGTGGACTGGAGTAAAATAAATAAATATTCTATTTCCATTGAAGATGTATGCAGTGTATTAAAAGCACAAAATATAGATATTCCCTCGGGATCTTTAGACCTAAGTACGGGAAAAATAAAGGTTAATACACCAGGTACGTTTACTTCACTGCAGGATATAGAAAATACTATTGTAGGAGTTTCAAGCACTACTGGAGAAACTATGAAAATTAAAGATATAGCAAAAGTATATATGGATTATGATGATGATTCTGAATTGAAATTTACTGATAATGGAACTGGTGCAGTGCTATTGGCAGGGTATTTTGAGAATAATAAGAATATAGTACTTATAGGTGATGATGTAAAGAAAAAACTAGATGAGATAAAAAAGCAGCTGCCAAAGGATTTAACCATAGATGAAGTTACATTTCAACCTGAAGATGTAAGTGATTCAGTTTCATTTTTCATGAAAAATCTCAGAGAGGGTGTTATTCTCGTAATTATAACAATTCTCATAGGAATGGGGCTTAGAAATTCTTTAGTAGTATCTGCAGTTATTCCTATATCTATAGCAATGTCTTTTGTGGTAATGAATGTGCTTGGAATTAAAGTGGAGCAGATGTCTACTACAGCACTTATTATAGCTCTTGGAATACTGGTAGATGATGCTGTTGTAATAGGAGACGTTATACAGGTAGGAATAGATCAGGGTATGACAGGGGATAAGGCTGCCTTGCATGGTATAAAAAGATTATTTGTACCTGTGTTTACCTCAACATTGATTATTGTAGGAGCTTTTGCTCCACTACTCACAATACCTGGGGCAGTGGGAGAATTTTTAAAATCGTTGCCTCAAGTGGTAATGATATGTGTAACTTGTTCTTACCTATCGGCGTTATTTGTAACTCCTGCTATGTCTTCTTTAGTCTTTAAGAAAAGTAAAAAGGTGAACAGGGAAAGTAAAGTTCGTAGAATGTTTCACAGGCTTTTAACTTATGGATTTTCACATAAAAAGACCGTTGTTATGGCAGCCATAGGGGTATTTGTAGTATCTATGTGTATAATAAAAACCCTTGGAATGCAGTTTTTTCCTTATGTGGACAAAAATATAGTTTACATAGATGTTTCAAATGAAAAAGTTGATGACATAAATAGTACAGCCAATTTGGTAAAACATGTAGAGGATATATTAAAAGCACAAAAGGAGGTCACAGGATATACTTCAGCCATAGGTGGTGGTATGCCGAAATTTTATATTACCTTGCCCACAGTGGCACTCTCAAAGGATACAGCGCAAATTATGGTAAGGATAAATATAGATAAGACTGAAAAATTTGAAACAAGACAGGAACTAGCTGAACATATACAAAGTTTGTTAGATAGTAAAATTTATGAGGGTACAGCTACGGTAAAACTTTTGGAGCAGGCTGAACCAACAGGAGCGCCAATAAGGTTGAGACTTACAGGAGATGACCTGGATAAAATTTATGCTGCTTCAAATAAAATACAGCAGCAGTTAAAGAGTATACCAGGAACCCTAAATGTAAGAGATGATGCTGCAAAAAAGACTTATGAATATGAAGTGAATATAGATGATACTAAAGCATCACAACTTGGACTGTTAAAATCCGATATACTCCAGCAGATGAACATTGCCTTAAGCGGCTACAGTAGTTCCGTATATAGAAAAAATGGCAGTGAATATGACATTTTGGTTAAGAGCAATATTTCATCTGTAAAGGAGCTTGAAAACTTGCAGGTTAAATCAAGTATTACCAATAATAAAGTAATGTTGTCACAGGTGGCAGAGGTGGCTTTAAGCCCTGAACTGGATCAGATAAAGCATTATGAAAAGGATAAGACAATAACAGTATATAGTGACATAAAGACAGGATATAATTCGGTAGATGTAGAAAATACATTAAGTAAAAAAATCGATAAAATGGATTTAAATGATGTAAAAGTTATTTATGACGGAGAAAAGTATCAGATACAAAAGAATTTTACCAGTCTTGCCATAGCAGGAGTATTCACTATATTGATAATTTATGTACTTTTGTTTATTCAATTTAAATCCTTTATACAGCCACTTGTAATAATGTGTTCTCTTCCATTATCGTTGATAGGAGTGACAATAGGACTTTTAATATTTAAAATGCCTCTGTCACTGACGGCTGTAATGGGGATAATAAGTCTTATCGGAGTAGTTATAAGAAATGCAATATTGCTTATAGAATATATACATGATGGAAGAGATGAAGGACTTTCTATAGATGAAGCTTGTCTTCAGGCTGTAAGCCAAAGATTTAGACCAATCATATTAAGTTCAACAGCAACTATTACAGGACTTATACCACTAGCATTTTCAAAAAGTGCATTATTTGGTCCAATGTCTGTAACTATAATGTTTGGTCTTTTAACAGCTACTTTTCTAACATTTATAGTTGTTCCAGTAGTATATTCCTTAATTACTGCCAAAATAAAACAGAGATTAGTAAACAAGAATCTAGAAATTTAAAGTGTAAAATAGATGTTAAAATATTTTAACGTCTATTTTACATTATTATGCTTTAAATAGAATATGCCTATGCTACATTTACATTATAAATACCAATCCTAAATAAATTGACTACAGGTCATTTGTCGTAATTTATCCGAAGGCGGCAATTAGCTAATACCCCATCTCTTCAAAGTGGAGGATAAGCACTGTTACGCCCCTGGATAAGTTCTTCTAAGGTTCAGATAGAGATGAGTATTTCTCTATAGCAAAGTTTACCTGAACCTCTGAATCACTTGATGGGGAGGAAAGATTAAAATGTCAGCTTTTAGAGTGTTGCATTTATCAGATATTCACATAGGAAAAACCTATATCAAATCTGAAGAAATAGCATATAAAATTGTTTATGACATAACCCATAATGGATTATGTACTGTTAGAAGTGTAGTTGTAACAGGGGATATTTTTGATGGGCAAGTACAGATTAATGAAAAATTAATTAGTGAAGCTGTAATTTTTTTTAATATTTTGTTAGAACAAATCAATCTCAATCAAGATGAATATAAATTAACAAAAGATGATTTTATATTTATACCGGGTAATCATGATCTAATTAGAGTAGATGATTATGAATTAAGATGGAGTAAATATAATGGTTTCCTGAAAGGATTTTATATTAATATACCAGGATATTATAATACAAAAAATTATTCAGTGTTAAGGCCCTATTATGAAGAAAAAATAGTTTTTATTGGATTTAATTCCTGTCAGATTGAGAAGAAGAAAATTTTTGACAAAACATATCTGAATATGATAGATAAAAATATTAAATCAGAAACATTAAAAAAGCAGGGAATTGATAAAAAACAGTTAATTGAGTTGTTGGAAGGTGAAGTGGCAAACGAATATGATGATTATGGAAAAGTATCTATGGCACAGATATCAGATATTGAGAGACAGATTAGAAAATTAAATGGATACAATATAGTTGCCATGCTTCATCATCATTTTTATCTTTTCCCGGAAGTAGCACAAAAGTATGGAGATTCAAGTCTGGTTAGAAATTATACTGCTTTCATTCAACATTTAAAATATATGAATGTAAAAACTGTTTTACATGGACACAAACATTTTGATTTAGAGCGTCCATTTATTACAGATGATTATTATGAAACAACAGAAAGTATTATTGATGTGTTTGCAGGGGGGTCTGTTGGTACAGATAGAAAGGATAGGCATACCTTTAGCATAATTGATTTTTATAAGCAAAGAGAGGATATCAAATTAATTCAACATAAATTTATTTACAATGGAGAATCACTAGAGCCTATTTCTAAAAAGCAGATTCCTTCGAAGAATATTTCAGGTAGAGTGGTTAAACTTTTAGAGATATTAAAATTTACAAATTATGATGCGTATATGTTATATATGACATCTCTTGAAAAACTATTTAAAATTTATAAAACTTGTGGGGAAATAATCAACTGGATCAGTGAATCAATAACTGGATTTTGTGATGTTTATAAATATTTGGATAGGGATTATAGGAATATTCTGTTTTTATTATATTCTGTTAGTTGTAGAACATTAAACTATAAAAGTATTATAGAAAAGGATACACAATATTTAGAGTATGCATCATCAATATTGAAAGAAATATTCGATAATTTTTTATCATGTCCCCATTTTAATATCAGTGATGAAGATTTTCACTCTTTGTTTAAAATAAAAAGTTTAAAAAGTTTAGCGGATAAGTGTAATCAATTGTTAAATGAAAATATGAATAAAATTACTAAACAGTATTTAGCCTTTAGTATGATTGGTATATTTTTTTCAGATTTGTATTTGGTATTCACAGAATATGCAGATGACTTTTATAACGAAAATATTAAATATAAGGTAAATATTAAAATGGAAGAAAATAAGTTTCATGCAAATGTTCCTGCGCCAAGAATAACTATTGAATCCAATGCTGATAGAAGAAGTGCCTATGTAAAGTTTTTGTGCAATGAGGCTACAGTATATAAAATTGCCGTTTTATTTGTTAAAGAATTTGATTTAATACTAGATAAGTTTCAACATTGTTTTAAATCAATAGGATTTAAAATGTATTATTTAATTCCTAAAATAGATAAGAATAATTTTAAGAATACACTTGATAGTTGTAATTTTGAGGCCTATATACCAACTCTGCTGCCTTTGTTAACAGGAGACAATATATATTCTTCAAAAGAGGTATTTGCAAGAGAATTAATTCAAAATTCCATAGATGCCACAGCGGTTAGAGAAGCTAAAGAGGAAATTGATTTTATGAAATCAATTCGTATTGAATTTGGAAAAGATAAAAATGCTGGACTATATTTTAAAATTAAAGACAATGGAACAGGCATGGACAGATATAAAATTGAAAGGTATTTTACCAATATTGGCAGAAGCTACTATTCAGGTGATGAGTATAGGAGTTTAAATATCAGTTATGAACCTATTAGTAATTTTGGAATAGGTTTTTTGTCTTCATTTATGGTATGCAGGGAAATAGAAGTAAGAACCAAATACTTTTTCAACGGCACTGAAGGCTTAAAACTTTATATACCTAATTACGATGGATGCTTTTTTATTGAAGGCGAGGAAAATATAGATGTTGGTACGGAAATAAAATTATATTTAAATAAGGAAATGCATGTAGATACTATAATAGATTATATAAAAAAAGTTATGTTAGATGTTAAATACGATATTATTATAAGCTATAGAGATGAAGGAAAAGAAGAACTCATTGAAATACCGGCTCATTATATTAGAAAAAATAGTACAGTTGAAGCTTTTCAGTTTTTTATTCCCTTTAAAGAAAATGGAGAGGTGTTAAATATCCATTGGAAGGAGGAAGTACTTTCAGAAAATTTTATTAATAAATATGAATATGGATTATTAATAAAAGCTAACTTGGATAATATGGATTATAATTATGGTGAAGTAATATTAAATGCGGGAATTCGGGTAGAGCAGACATCTTTAGATGCATTATTTCATAATGAATTTAACTATGATAGAGATGATAATGGTATTACGTATAATAGCATATTTATGAATTTCCCTGCAAACTGGATACAAATTGATGTTTCCAGGGAAAAGTTGAAAGGTTTCTCTGATATGATTAGGGATATTAACCATAAAAATCCTATTGGAATTAAAATTGCTGAAGTGATATACAATCAATTGACATGTTTTTTAAATTACAGCAGGGAAAATTCAATTAGTATTCCTAAGTCATGTGTACAAGAGATTATCCAGTATGCTATTTGCTTTTGTAGGAATGAAAACTCCAGTGTTTATAAAAAATTATTGAATTTAAAGTATTAAACTTGTTTAGAAATTATGGATATTGAAGAAAAAAATAAAAAAACTATTGATCTTTATATTGCAATATCGTAATATATAAATATAACGATTATATAAAATTTGGTAAGGAGGTTATTAATTATGGCTAAGGTGATAAATAGCAGTGAATTTGAAGGGAATGTTTTAAATAGTAGTGAAACAGTATTAGTAGATTTTTTTGCAACTTGGTGCGGACCATGCAAAATGATTGCTCCAGTTCTTGAGGAATTAAGCGAAGAGATGAAAGGAAAAGTAGAAATGTTCAAAGTAGACGTAGATAGAAGTGCTGAGCTGGCTCAAAAATATGGAATTCAAGGTGTACCAACACTGATGATTTTTAAAGATGGTAAATCAGTAGATAGAATAGTGGGTTTCCAGCCTAAGGAAATACTGAAGTCTAGATTACAACAGTATTAAATTTTAGTTCACAAATATACATTTGTAGATTGTTACAAGTGATTTTGGGATTCGGATGGGGTTTGCTGTAGAGGAATGATTTATTTTCCCCATCTGAATCTTATCATTTTTAAAAAATTGACATTATAAAATGTTGAACTCCAAGTGAAGTAAGTGACAAAACTATCCAACACATAAAACCTAAAAAAATTGGCTTTACAGCATTTTGTACAAGCTCTCTGATGTTAGTATTTAGTCCCACAGACACCATTGCCATTACAATTATAAATTTTCCGGTTTGTGATAAAAATTTAGTAACTCCAGCTGGAAATGGCACAAATGTATTGATTACTGATGCAGCTATAAATCCCAGTACAAACCAGGGAAATATTTTAATCATACTGTAAGATACTTTTTTGTTTTTAGTTTCTTTTTTGGATGTATAAATTGCCAGTAACAAAGTAGTGGGAACAATTGCAAGGGTTCTTGTAAGTTTTACTATAACCGCCAGATTGCCAGCTGTATTACTGTAAGAATAGCCAGCAGCCACTACAGATGAAGTATCATTAACTGCAGTGCCACTCCACAGGCCAAAGCATTCATTGCTCATATTGAATAGATGTCCAATCAGAGGAAATAAAAAAGCAGCAATAGCATTAAAAAGAAATATAGTTGATATAGAATGGGCAACTTCCTGATCATTTGCATTTATTACTGGAGCTGTTGCTGCAATAGCAGAACCACCACATATAGAAGAACCAATACCTATTAGTGCTGCTGTCTTATTATTTATTTTTAATAATTTACTTATAACATAGGCGGTAACAAGTGATGCCGAGAGGGTAAAAATCATTAAAACAACCGTTTGTTTCCCCACTTTAAAAACATTAAAAAGATTCATGCTAAATCCCATAAGAATAATAGAATATTGAAGCAATTTTTTTGAAGTGTATATTATACCTTCATTAAGATAGTTTGGCCTTTTCCAAAATGCTAAAATCATTCCAAATAAAATTCCGAGTATAGGACTGCCTATAATTGGAAACATATTTCCAATGAGCCATGCAGGAATTGCTATAATCAGTGTAAATATAATTCCATATAATTTGTTAATTATTTCTTCCATAATATATTCCTCCTGTCTGACTTTTATGATATACCTTGATATTATGTAAGTAAAATATTATTATATTATCATTATAATAAGTAAATGCTAATATATAAGGAGAATATTATGACTTTAAGACATTTTAATATATTTGTTGTTGTGTGTGACAAAATGAATATGACTAAAGCGGCAGAGCAGCTTTTTATATCCCAGTCAGCAGTTAGCCAGGTAATTTCTGAACTTGAAGGCCACTATGGTGTGCGGCTTTTTGAGAGGTTGTCAAGAAAGCTTTATATAACTCAGGCAGGAGAAAAATTATTAAGTTATGCCAGATACATTATTAAATTGAATATGGAATTAGAAAATGATATGAAAACCTTAGGTGAAAATGGTTCTATCCGTATTGGTGCAAGTGTTACTATTGGGGCTTATGTACTACCTAAACTTATTTCACAGTTTCAAAAAGTAAATTCTGAAACTGATATAAAAGTATATGAGGAGAATACTGAAAAAGTTGAAAAAATGCTTCTTCAGGATGAAATTGACATAGCCCTTGTAGAGGGAGAAACAACCCATACAGATATTATAAATGTGCCATTTATGGAGGATGAATTGGTACTCATATGTGGAAGTGGTCATAGGTTTGCAAAGCTTACTTGTATTGAACCTTATGAGCTTGAAAAGGAAAAATTTATTATTCGTGAAAGGGGAAGTGGGACTCGCAGGACATTTGAAGATAAGATGAAGGAAAATCATCTGAAATGGCAAATTTCATGGACATGTAATAATACAGATACTATAAAAATTGCAGTTTCAGAAGGGCTGGGGATATCAGTTATTTCAAGATGTTCAGTAATAAATGAATTAGTCCTCGGAACACTTTGTGAAATACCTGTTAAAGAAATTAAATTTAAAAGACAATTTAAAATTATATATCATAAAAATAAATATTTAACAGAAATAATGAAACACTTTATAGATTTTATAAGGCAGTAGGAAGTTACTTTATAATATACCCAATTATTTAGTAGATTAATGAGTATAATTCATTAATTTTTATAACCCCAAAATTCGATGAGTTAACATTAAAAGTGAGATTATAAAATATGTATACTATTTTTATGGAAGGCTTGCTGATAAATGCAAAGGAAAGACAATGCTTTATGTTGGGGTTATTATCTATATTTTTATTTGTGTATATGCCTATTTTATACACAGTTTTAGTAGGAATAGTAACCCAAATTACAGGAAAGAGCAATTATGGAGTTTTTAGTATAATACTTTTATTTATTATTGGAGGAATAATATTAATTAAAGTACCTGATAAGGAATAGAAAGTTGCAAGGTACTTCTAAAGATCATCTGGGATTAAATATATACATCTTTAAAACACATAAGCCTATATATGCTATAATATATAAAATAAATTTTAATATAGAGGTGAGTGATAGTGATTGGCAATGCTGAAGAAGTTCTGCATAAATATTATGGCTATGAAACTTTTAAAAAGCATCAGAAAGAAGTAATTGAAAGTATATTAAGTGGAAGAGACACCCTGGCAATTATGCCTACAGGCGGAGGAAAATCTATATGTTATCAAATACCTGCAGTGCTTTTTAAAGGGGTAACTATCGTCATATCTCCTTTAATTTCTCTTATGAAAGATCAGGTAGATAACATAAGTGAATTAGGTATAAGGGCGTCTTATATAAATAGTTCTATTTCTCAGCAAGAAATTTTAAGTATATTTTCAGATTTAAGGAATGGAAAAGTAAAAATATTATATGTAGCACCGGAGAGATTAGATTCTCCAGAATTTTATCAGCTTATGAAAACCATAGAAGTTTCGCAGGTGGCGGTAGATGAAGCACATTGTGTATCCCAGTGGGGACATGATTTTAGAATAAGCTACACACATATATGTAAATTCATAGAAAACTTTTCTAAAAGACCGGTGGTTACAGCATTTACTGCCACAGCCACTGAAGAAGTGAGAGAAGATATTGTAAACCAGATAAAATTGAAAAAAGAGGCTGTTTTTATATCAGGATTTGACAGAGAAAATTTAAAGATATCATGTCTTAAAACTGGAAATAAATTACAATATTTATTAAATTATGTTAAAACAAATGAAGCACAATCTGGAATAATATATGCATCCACCAGAAAGGAAGTGGATAATATATATGAAAAACTTAAGGCAAATGATTTATCTGTTACAAGATATCATGCAGGATTGCCAGACAGGGACAGAAAAATAAATCAGGAAGATTTTGTATATGACAAGGCGAATATAATAGTGGCTACCAATGCCTTTGGAATGGGTATTGACAAATCAAATGTAAGATATGTAATTCACTATAATATGCCTGGAAATATAGAAAGTTATTATCAGGAAATAGGCAGGGCAGGCCGTGATGGAGAATCCAGTGAGTGTATATTAATGTTTTCCGCGCAGGATGTAATTACCCAGAAATATTTAATAGAAATGAGCATACAATCTCCAGAAAGAAGAATAAATGAATATAAAAAGCTTCAGCATATGATAGATTTTGTGCATTATAATGGTTGTCTTAGAAAATTCATATTAAATTATTTTGGAGAGGAGGTAAATTATAATCAGTGTGATAATTGTAGTAATTGTATAAATTCCGGGGAATATGTGGATAAAACCCTAGATGCACAAAAGGTTATCTCCTGTGTATATAGGATGAAAAGGGAATTTGGAGTAAATATGATAGTGGATGTTTTAAGGGGTTCTTCTCAAAAAAAGGTACTTCATTATGGATTTAATAAACTATCCACTTATGGCATAATGAAAGATTATTCAAAAGAAGCATTATCAAATTTTATAAATACCATTATAGCTCATAAGTATATAACCTTAAAAGAAGGAGAATATCCAACTGTGGTGTTAAATGCCCAGTCTATAAAAGTTTTAAAAGGTGAAGAAAAAGTAATTTTAAAAGAATCAGTTAAAGCAAATAAAATCACCGCCCATAATGATCTATTTGAAATACTTAGAAATTTAAGAAGAGAAATAGCTTTGGAAGAATCTATTCCACCCTATATGGTATTTTCAGATGCAACTTTAAAGGAACTAAGTATAAGGTATCCGATAGATTCAAATCAAATACTGGATATATCAGGAGTGGGGGATTTAAAATTAAAAAAATATGGTGAAAGATTTTTAAATATTATAAAAAAATATATAGAGGAAAATAAAATTGAGCCCAACTGGTCATTTAAAGGTAGTATTACCAGTAAAAGTGAAAGAAAAAATGACAAACCCAAAACCCATCATATAACAATTAATATGCTTAGAGACAATATGGGCATAAAAGAAATTGCGAAAAAAAGACAACTCACCCTATCTACAATACTTACTCATATTACAAAATATTTTGAAGAAGAAAATGTTATGGATATAAATATAAAATTTGAAGAGTTGTTTACCTATTCAGAGGAAAGAGAAGTTTTAAAGGTCATAGATAAAGTTGGTATATCTAAGTTGAAACCCATAAAAGAATTACTTCCAGATAGCATAAATTATGATAAAATAAGAGCTATTATAGTAAAAAATTATATCTTAAAAGAGGTGGTAAAATGAAATTTGTAACTTATGATTACAAAGGAAAAGAAAACATAGGAATTTTAAAAGACAAAAGTATTTTGAATTTTGAGAGTATATTTTATGAAATTGGGGAAGAAAATCCTCCCAAAGATATGGTGGAGCTTATAAAATATTTAGATGAAGATAAATTGAATGAGGTAGAAGAATTTTTAAAAAGTAAATCTTTGCAGGGGGTATTTCTAGATACAGTTAAATTAAAAGCACCCATACCTTATCCCAAAAGAAATGTATTTTGTCTTGGGAAAAATTATGAGGAGCATGCAAGGGAGATAAAGTTAACCAGAATAACAGGTAATGAAATACCAAAAGTGCCCATATATTTTACCAAAGTTGCATCACCGGCGATAGGTAATGGAGATTCAATAGAATTTTCAAGTGAGGTTACCAATCAGGTAGATTATGAGGTTGAACTTGGGGTGGTAATAGGAAAAAATGGGAAAAATATAAAAAAAGAAGAAGCAGAAAAATATATATTTGGCTACACCATAATAAATGACATATCAGCAAGGGATCTTCAGGGAAGTCATATTCAATGGTTTAAGGGAAAGAGCTTGGATACTTTTTGTCCTATGGGGCCTTGTATAGTACATAAAAATGAAATACCGTTCCCTATAAATTTAGATATAAAGTGTTGGGTAAATGAGGAATTAAGGCAAGATTCAAATACAAAAAACCTAATTTTCGATATACCTTATATAATAAGTGATTTATCTAAAGGAGTAAGTTTAAAGGCAGGAGATATTATAGCAACGGGTACACCCAGTGGTGTAGGAATGGGCTTTTCTCCTATCAAGGTGTTAAAACAAGGAGATAGTATAGAATGTTATATAGAAAAAATAGGTAGTTTAGTAAATAATGTAATAAATGTTTCCCGTTAATTTATATTGGAATAAATAAATATTCAGGGATTAAAAATATTTAGGTTACATAGATTATAAAGAAATGTATTTTTATAGGTTACAATTCAAATTTAATGAATGTATATGTATAAATATCAGGGATAACAAGTGACATGTATTATAAAAACTATTTAGAAATAAAAAATTTTAAAATTGTATTGAATTATTATTAGTATATATGTATAATTATAAGGTATATTAGGCAATTAAATTATAAAAAGTTAAAGTGAGTTTAATCACAGAATAAAAAACTTTTTAAAGAAAAATGAAATGAACTTATTTAAATTTGGGGGACTGATAATGAAAAAAATAACTGCAATTATAATTACTGTTATATTTGGTGCAATATTATTTACAGGTTGTGGAAGTAGCACTAAAAAAGATACAAGTTCTAACCTACTGGAAAATATAAAAAAGTCAGGAAAAATTGTTATAGGAACTGAAGAAGGATATCCTCCTATGGAATTTAGAGATTCAAATGGTCAGCTGGTGGGATTTGATGTGGATTTTTCCAATGAGGTTGCAAAGAGACTGGGGGTAAAAGCAGAGTTTTTGGTTATGGATTTCAATGGAATTATACTAGCCCTTAATTCCAAAAAATTTGATGCAGCCATTGCCTCTATAAGTATAACGGATGAGAGAAGAAAGACTACTGATTTTTCTACACCTTATGTAGTGGGCGGACAGGTTATTACAGTTAAGAATGGAAGAGAAGATATAAAGGGAGTAGATGATTTAAAGGGAAAAGTTATAGCCTGTGAACTTGGAACTACTGGAGAAAATGTAGCAAATGGTATAAAAGGGGTTAAAGAATTAAAAAAATATGATAAGGTAACTGAAGCATTTCAAGATATGTCAATAGGCAGAGTAGATGCTACCATAATAGATCAACAGGTAGGAGGATATTATATCCAGAAGAAAAAAGACGAATTTAAAATGCTAGAGGGTATATTAAGTAAAGAGCCTATGGGTGTAGCTTATAGAAAAGAAGATGATTCTCTTAAAAATGAAGTGGATAAAATAATCGGAGATATGAAAAAGGATGGAACTCTATCCAAGCTTTCTGTAAAATGGTTTGGGTTTGATGCCTATAAAGATTAACTTAGGAGGAGATATTTTGAACAATTTATATGGTAGAAGTTTTTTAACTTTAAAGGACTTTATGCCAGAAGAAATAGAATACCTGCTTAAACTTTCTAAAAAATTAAAAGAAGAAAAATACAGCGGAAAAGAAAAGAAAAGACTACAGGGAAAAAATATTGCATTAATATTTGAAAAGGATTCTTTAAGAACTAGATGTTCATTTGAAGTTGGTGCTTATGACCAAGGTGCAAATGTAACCTATATAGGTTCTACAGGAAGCCATATAGGTAAAAAAGAGTCTATAAAAGATACTGCCAGAGTAATGGGAAGAATGTTTCATGGGGTGGAGTACAGAGGATTTTCTCAAAAGGATATGGAGATATTTTCAGAGTATTCGGGCATACCCCTTTGGAATGGACTATCAGATGAAGATCACCCTACTCAGGTTCTAGCAGATTTTTTAACTATACAGGAAAATGTAGATAAACCTTTGAAAGATATAAATTTTGTCTACATTGGTGATGGAAGAAATAATATGGCAAAAGCTCTTATGATAGGCGCTGCAAAAATGGGAATGAATTTTAAAATAATAACTCCCAAAGAACTTTTTCCAGAAGGTGAACTGGTAAAAGAATGTGAAAAGATGGCCAAAGAAAACGGGGGATATATATTAATTAGTGAAGATATATATGAAAGTGTAAAAGGGGCAGATATTATATATACAGATGTGTGGCTTTCCATGGGTGAGGAAAAATCCCTCTGGAAAAAAAGAATAGAAACTTTAATGCCTTATCAGGTAAATATGAAGTTAATTGAAGCCTGCCAGAACAAAAAAGTTAAGTTTATGCACTGTCTTCCAGCTTTTCATAATAGAGAGACTGAAGTTTCAGAGGAAATATATAGGGAATTTGGCTATGAGGCATTGGAAGTTACAGAGGATGTATTTGAAAATGAGGAAATTTCCATAGTATTTGAGGAAGCGGAAAATAGATTACATACTATAAAAGCAGTTATGGTAGCAACTTTGAGCCCAGGAAATATTTGAAAAGAGGTAATATTATGAATTCCATATTATATTTAGAAGATGGCACTGTGTTTATGGGAAAGGCCATAGGGCAGATGGGGATAACTGTGGGAGAGTTGGTATTTAATACTTCAATGACAGGATATCAGGAAATACTCACAGACCCTTCCTATGCAGGGCAGGTAATAACTATGTGCTATCCCTACATTGGCAACTATGGTATAAATTATAATTCTAGTCAATCGGAAAAAATACAGGTAAAAGGTATAGTAGTAAAGAATATGTATAATGACACATCTCATTATTTAAGTGAAAATAGTTTTGAAGGATTCCTAAAAGAAAACAATATTGTAGGTATCAGTGGTATAGATACTAGAAGTATAACTAAAAAAATAAGAGCCAGTGGAACTATGAAATGTGTCATATGCAGCAAGAATGAATCTATAAATGAAATAAAAAATATGTTGAATTTTTATGATGATGAAAAGTTGGTGGCTCAGGTAAGTACTTCCTCTATAAAAAAGATTAAGGGAAATGGCCCTAGAGTGGCAGTGTTAGATTTTGGCATAAAAAATAATATTATTGAAAATCTAAAGAGTAGAAATTGTGATATAACTATATTTCCATATAACACTTCTTATGAAAACATAATGAGCATAAATCCTAAAGGTATACTTTTAAGTAATGGACCGGGAGATCCTAAAGATGTATATGATGTGGTAGGAGTAATAAAAAAGATGATAAGTACTGTTCCTATATTCGGCATATGTCTTGGACATCAGCTTTTGTCTCTTGCACTTGGAGGAGACACTTATAAGATGAAATTTGGGCATAGGGGTGGCAACCACGGTGTGTATGACAGTGATACGGATAAATCCTTTATAACATCCCAAAACCACGGCTATGCTGTTAAAAGGGATAGTTTAGATAAAAACAATATAAAAATAACTCATGTTAATTTAAATGATAATACAGTAGAAGGATTTAGACATAAAACTTTACCTATATTTTCAGTTCAGTTTCATCCTGAAGGTTCTCCAGGACCTACTGATACAAGTTATTTGTTTGATAAATTTTTAAGTTTGATGACTTTAGTATAAATAACAAGGAGAAGTGATATAATGCCGTTAAGAGAAAACTTGAAGAAGGTTTTAATAATAGGTTCAGGTCCTATAATAATAGGCCAGGCAGCAGAATTTGACTATTCGGGAACACAAGCTTGTGAAGCCATAAAAAAAGAGGGTATAGAAACAGTACTTGTAAATAGTAATCCTGCTACTATAATGACAGATAAAAATATTGCACATAAAACCTATGTAGAACCTTTGACTGTTGAATCACTAGAGGCAATAATAAAAAGAGAAAGACCAGATGGGGTTCTGGCGGGATTTGGGGGACAGACAGCTCTTAATCTGGCTATGGAACTTGGCAAACTTGGTATATTAAAAAAGTATAATGTGGAGCTTCTTGGAATAAAAACTGAATCAATAAAAAATGCCGAGGACAGGGAAAGTTTTAAAAATTTAATGGAAGAAATAGAGGAACCCATAGCTTTAAGTACTATTGCTACAGATTTAGAGCAGTGCAAATCTTTTTTAGACAAGGTTAGTTTACCTATTATAATAAGACCAGCGTATACTCTTGGAGGAACTGGAGGAGGCATTGCAGACAATTATGAGGAATACCTGGAAATATGTAAAAATGGGCTGGAGGAAAGTCCTATAAATCAAATATTGTTAGAGCAAAGTCTGGCTGGATGGAAAGAACTTGAATATGAGATAATGAGGGATAAAAAAGATAATTGTATGGTAGTTTGTAATATGGAAAACCTGGATCCTGTAGGAATACATACAGGGGACAGTATTGTAGTTGCACCGTCACAGACCCTTACGGACAGGGAATATCAGATGCTTAGAAGATCTTCTATAAAGATAATAAGAAAGTTGAAAATAGAAGGAGGGTGCAATATTCAATTTGCACTAAATCCAAGCGGCAATGAATATATGGTTATAGAAGTGAATCCAAGGGTGAGCAGATCCAGTGCACTGGCTTCAAAGGCTGCAGGATACCCTATAGCTAAAATAGCGGCTAAGATAGCTCTTGGGTATACTCTAGATGAACTAAAAAATTATGTTACAGGAAATTCCAGTGCTCTTTTTGAGCCGGCACTAGATTATTGTGTAGTTAAAATGCCTAAGTGGCCTTTTGATAAATTCAAGACTGCCAATAGAACTCTCAAAACCCAGATGAAAGCTACTGGTGAAGTTATGGCAATAGACAGGAGTTTTGAAAGTGCTCTTTTAAAGGCAGTAATAAGTCTTGAAGGAAAGATAGTGGGGTTAAAACTGGATAAATTTGAAGACATGAATTTATCTCAAATAATAGATAAATTAAAAAAAGAAGATGATGAGAGACTTTTTGCTCTGGCAGAAGCTCTTAGAAAAGGAATAAGTGTAGATGAACTCTATGAAATAACTAAAATAGACAAATGGTTTATATATGGAGTAAAGAATATTATAGATATGGAAAATAAATTGGTAAGTAATGTACCAAATGTAGATATCATTCATCAAGCAGAATTAATGGGATTTACAGATGAATACATCTGTAATTTGATGGGTATGAAGCTGGAAGATTTAAAGCAGCTTAGAGAAGTAAACGGCATAAGAGTGGTATATAAGATGGTAGATACCTGCAGCGGTGAATTTGAAGCTAAAACTTCCTATTATTACTCCTGCTATGATCTTGAAAATGATAATGTTATTTCAGATAATAAAAAAATACTTGTAATAGGCTCCGGTCCTATCAGAATAGGACAGGGTATAGAATTTGACTACTGCTGTGTTAATGGTGTATGGGCTATAAAAAAGGCAGGATATGAAGCTATTATAATAAATAACAATCCTGAAACCGTAAGTACGGATTTTGACATTTCAGATAAATTGTATTTTGATCCCCTCTATATAGATGATGTGATGAATGTAATAAATGAAGAAAAAGTGGATGGGGTTATAGTACAATTTGGGGGACAAACTGCTTTGAACTTATCTAAAAAATTAAATGACAGGGGAGTAAATTTACTTGGAACTTCTTTTGAGTCCATAGATCTGGCAGAGGACAGGGAAAAATTCAGAATACTCCTCAAAAAGCTCAATATAAATTCTCCTATAGGAGGGTCTGTAACCAGTTTGAAAGAAGCTTATAAACTGGTTTCTGAAATAGGGTATCCAGTTATTGTAAGGCCATCTTATGTAATAGGCGGAAGAGCTATGAAGGTAGTTTATAATCCTGAAGAATTAGAAAGGTATTTAAAAGAAGCGGTAAATTTATCTAAAGAGCATCCTGTACTTGTAGATAAATATATACTTGGAAGGGAAATAGAAGTGGATGCCATATCAGATGGACAGGATTTAATAATCCCAGGGATAATGGAACATGTGGAGAGAACAGGAGTACATTCAGGGGATAGCATAGCTATATATCCTGCTTCCGATTTACCTGAAAAGGTGTGTCAGAGAATAGAAGAGTATACGGTAAATATAGCTAGAGAATTAAATGTTAAAGGTCTTTTAAATGTTCAATACGCTTTTGATGGAGATAAAATATATGTAATAGAAGTAAATCCAAGGGCATCAAGGACTGTACCTATTTTGAGTAAGGTTACTGATGTTCCTATGGTGGAAATAGCCGTGGAAGTTATGCTGGGTAAAAAAATAAAAGAATTTAATTATAAACAGGATATGTATAAATACAGTAATATTTTTGCTGTAAAAATGCCTGTATTTTCCAGTAAAAAACTGCCTGGAGTAGATGTAGCTTTGGGACCGGAAATGAAATCTACAGGAGAGGTTCTAGGAGTTGACTACGATAAAGATAAGGCAATATACAAGGCATTTAAAGCTGCGGGAGTTGAAATTTTTAAGAAAGGCAATTTATATGTATGTATAAATGACAGGGATAAGTGCAGTTCTCTAGAGGTAATTAAGAAGTATAATTCTTTGAATTTTAATATAATTGCTTCTTCTGGAACATTTAAGTTCTTAAAGGAAAATGGCATAAAATGCAGCAAGCTTTCTATAGAAGATGCAATATCTTATATTAAAGAAGATAAAATAGATATAGTTATAAATATACCTACTCAAGGATATGATGGTACAAGAGAAGGGTTTAAATTAAGGCATATGGCCCTGGCTCATGACAAAGTGGTATTTACCTGCATAGATACGGCTGACGTTTATGCAGATGCCATATTCGTAGATAAAAAGGGAGGAACTGTAGAATATAGAACTATGAGCGAATATCTACAGGGAAGTTTAAATAAAAAAATTATAAATATATAGTTCCAGTAAACAAAAATAATAAAATCGTTGATAAATTGTAAATCATCAACGATTTTATCATTTTAATTCTACAAACTAGATTTTTGAGAAGTTATTCTGTATCCAGAGTACTTTTTATATTTTCATGCATAAGCTCTCCTATAATTTTGTCCAGTTTATTATTTACTTCTAAAATTTCTCGATCTAAATTATCTCTTTCACGAATTAATAAATTTAATTTTTTTCTTAGTTTATAAATATCTTTTTTTGACAAATTTAACACTCCAAATGTATAGTTTAAAATTTGAAATATCAGATAGCTTCTCCCTAATTTACATATAATTGTATCTTATTCTAAAATTTAAGTTTGCAGATTAATTACATAATTAATTTTACACAATAAATATGCTAAATGCAAATAATATTTGTTTACAGTAAGCTTATTTATCTAATTAATGGTTATGTATAAAGTTATCTTAAGAGGTTAGACAGGAGTGAAGACAAATGAAGAAGATAAATATAATTAATAAACAGGAAATGGGGATTAGAATTCGTGAAAATAGAGAAAAATTAGATTTAACAAGAGAAAGATTTGCTGAAATTGTGGATCTTTCCGCACTTTATATTGGACAACTAGAGAGAGGTGAACGACAAATGAGTCTTACAGCATTAGTTAAAATAGCAAATTCTCTTTGTGTAACAACAGATTATTTGATATATGGAAAGGATAAATGTAAAAATAATGAAAATATTATAAAAGAGGAATTTAAAGAATATAATTCAGCAGCTGATAAAAAAAGCAGCAGTGTATTACATAAGTTACTGGAGACATGCTCTCCTAAAGAGTTAAATTTAATTGAAAGCATGGTGAAACTTATTTTACCTTATATTAGATAGGTAGCCAGTGGTATAGAAATTTGCATGTAAAATGTTAAAATTTCTATACCATTGGCTACAATATTTATATAAGCTAAATTCGGTAATAACTCCAATGTATAAGCTTAATATAGAGTGTACAACATAAATTAAAGGTAATATTTACTCTATATATTTCAAAGATTGGAGGACATATTTTATGAAAAAAATGATTTTAATCATAATGTTCAGCTGTCTGTGGGTAAGTCCTGTAAAAGCTCTGTCAAGTAATTATGATATTACAATGAAACAGGATATTTTATGTCTTATGATGGCATATAAGGATTATATAGTTGATATAGAAAAAGACAGTAATGAAGATGTATATTTGATTACTAAATCCGGTAAAAGAGTTTTATATGATGATAAAAAGAAAAAAAGTTTTGAAGAAAAGTTGAATAACACAGATCTGCAGGATATGATGGAACAGTCCTATCCAGAGGAATTCATAAATAAAGTTATGGATAAGGATATGGATCCGGGGAGATTTAGAGTTTATCCACTATTAAAGGAAGTATATGGACTCAATAAAAGTTCTGTAGAAGCTAATTTAAAAAGAGTTAACCTAGGATATGGTAGTTTTCAGTTTAATGGAAACAATGATGCTTCAAAATCTCTGGAAAGTGTTATGAAGGAGCTTATTCCGCTGTCACAAAAAAGGGCAGATATTTCAAGATGCTTATTTCCAGGTAGTGGTACATTTAATTATAGGTGTATTTCCGGAACTAGTTTATTAAGTCCTCATGCTTTTGGAATAGCTATAGATCTCGCTAGAGATAGAAGAGATTATTGGAAGTGGGTATCCAAGGAAGAGGGAGATAGCAGACTGAAAGAATATCCTAAAGAGATCGTAGAAATATTTGAAAAAAATAATTTTGTTTGGGGAGGTAAGTGGAGTCACTTTGATATTTTGCATTTTGAGTATAGACCGGAAATAATCTTGAAAACTAAATATTTTAGACATGAGAATAAAAATGATAAATTCTGGTATGAAAATGTACCCTGTGAAGATGAAATGGTGAAAAACTGTATAAAAAAAATAGATGAAAAGCTATAAATTAACATATTTAACACCTGAAATTTACAGAGTGATTATTATTTTTAATGGGAATAATAATTGTAAAATTATATGAACTCTGATAACTGTTAAATTATAATTATATGAGGAGTACAATTATGAAATTTTTTCCAAAGAAACATTTTATACAGTTTATTGTAATAATTCTATTTATATTTTGCATATCGCCTTATATAAGAGCACAGGAAGAGGAAACTCTTATTAAAGAAGAAATATCAAATTCCATACAGGAAATATTTCGAAATAGAAATAAGGCCATATTAAATGGAGATTTAAAATTAATAGAAGTTAGCTATGACAAAAACACAAAATATGGCACCTGGGCCTATGAACATGAAGAGACCAAGAAAAAATATCTTGAAAATTGGGAAGAAAAGCAGGGAGTGAAGTTCACAGATATTACTCCTGATATAGTAATAAAAAGAATTAGG